>CACZQE010000077.1 GCA_902783205.1 uncultured Lachnospiraceae bacterium
ATCAGAAAAGCCGGTCACCTCGAAGATTTCCATGATGGTTTCATTAACCTTGACCACCTTCATCTCTCCCTGCTTGCTCATGATCTTTTGAGCGGACAGAAGCACACGGAGTCCTGCCGAGGAAATATAATCAAGTTTCTCGAAATCCATTACCAGTTCCTTTACGCCATCCAGAGAATCTTTAAGATCCTTCTCAAGATCGGGCGCAGTCATTGTATCAAGTCTGCCCTCAAGCGCTACAGTCAGCTTTCCGTCAGTTGCATTCTTCGTAATATTCAGCATGATGATTACCCTCCTTAAAGTATTATTATAAATAATACTCTCAATGAAAACAAGTATTCTTTCAAATTTTTGTATTAATAATCCTCGTCGATCATACTGTAGTAGATGTTATCCAGTTCCGCATGGACAAACTCGGCCCAGCTGTACTGGTTCATATAATCACCCATATAGCGGTAACGGGATTTGTCTGTCTTTTCGAGCCAGTCATAAAGGTCGCAGTCTATATTATCCACGGCGATAGCCATGCTTCCCCGCTGCTTTATGATAATGTCATTGGCTTTAAGGCGGGTCAATGTATTCTGCAGGTCCTGACGCAGGTTGCTCAGATAGGAGCTCTTTGCCCGGGCATCCCCTTCATCCTCCCAGAGACAGGTGATGATCTCATTATTGGTCGTCTGGGCTCCTCTGTTGTTAACCAGAACAGCCAGTATTTCCTTGGTTCTGGAATATTTGAATGTCACCGGTTTCCCGTCAATAAAGATATCAAAGTTGCCGAAAGTCTGCGCAAAGACGCGTCTGGCTTCCCTTTTGCCGGGCGGATTACGAAGCTCATTCAGCTCAGTGTCAACAGAATCTTCTTCCACCGGGTGAAGCAGGCAGCCGCTGGCTCTTGCAGCCATGGCATCAAATGCGTCGCTTTTTCTTCCCGTCAGAAAGATCAGGTTTACTGAAGGATAGAGGTCCTGCAGGTATTTCCCCAGCAAAAGGCCGTCCATCTCTTTCAGGTTCATGTCCACAAAGGCCACGTCTATTTTCTTTTCTCTGGCGGCCGCAAGTGCCTGCGGGCTGGCCGAAAAAGCCAGGACCTCCTCGTCGGGATGGGTCGCCTGTATAAGATCAGTCAGCTTTTCCAAACGTTTTTTCTCATTTTCAACAGCAAGTATTGTCATGCCTCTCCTCCTCCGGAAAAGTCAATCACCCGAAGGTGCTGATTCATACGCTGCTCTGACGTCATGGACAGAGGATTTGCCTCTCCTACAAGAAGCATATCTCCTCCTTTTACTACTGCCTCCCTGAGAGGGCCCGCATTAAGATCGGCAATCACAAGGGCAGCAAAACGGTCATAGTTGTCATCATCTATTACAGGAAAATGATGCTGCATACGGTACCAGTGTTCAGGGTCAAAGCCCATCTCGCCGATATAAAGCCTGTCGGCGGTAGCTTCCACCTCGTCCGGCCCCGCGATCATTCCGGGCTCGGCGCCCAGGTCATCGCAGAAGAGCATGGCATAGACACGGAGGATCTGATCACGTATCGTTTCTTTTCTTCCCTCTTTATCAACTTTTCCTGTTTCCGTATCCATCACTTTATAATAGTAATCCTGCGCCTCTTCGCTTACCTCGAAGCGGCAGAGGGCATCATAAAACTTACGGTCTATCAGACGTTGTGCCATATCATCCTCCTTATTAATAATAGCGCCTTATCAATTACTTTAAAGCATCCGCAGCTATGGGAAAATCAAAATAGGTATCCGGGAAAGGTTCATCCTTCAGAGTGAAGTGCCACCATTCACAATCAAAAGGCTCAAAGCCCCCCTGGACCATCAGCTTCTGCAGGAGCATCCTGTTCTCAAACTGGCTCTGGCTGATCCCTTTATAGTCGGGGTGGGATACAGGGCTGAAATAATCAAAAGGACTTCCCATATCCACTTCTTTTCCCGTTTTCATATCCAGCAGGGTCAGGTCCACTGTGCTTCCCCGGCTGTGGCTGGACAGGCTGGCAATATATCCTCTTTTGAAGAGTTCTCCTTTTTCCAGATCCGGATAAAAGAAGAGTTTCATCCTCTGATCCAGATCTTCTATTCCCCATAGCACAAAATGTCTGACCGACCTTGCGGGCCGGTAGGCATCAAAGATTTTGAGACGGTATCCCATGACCATTGCCCTGTTGCTGACTTCCTTTAAAGCCCTCGCCGCTTCTTTTGTGAGAATTGCAACAGGTTCTTCGTAGCCGTTGATACGGTCTCCGATAAAGTTAAATGTGGAATAATAACGGATTTCCTGAACGATATCCGGCACAAAATCCGAAAGTCTCACAAATGCGGACGAATCGGATTCC
>CACZQE010000078.1 GCA_902783205.1 uncultured Lachnospiraceae bacterium
CCGTGCCGCTCCTTTGTCAGATGCAACACCGCTTACAAGCATTTTTTCCATGATATCCTCCTTCACGATCGTTCCTTCGTTGTTATTAAGACTGGATCTTACCACAAGCTGCACACCGTACTTCTTGGCCATTTCCACGGACCTGTTATGAAGGACGCCTGCTCCCAGAGTGGATAGTTCCAGCATTTCGTCGTATGTAATCTCTTTCAATTTACGAGCTGATTTAACGTAGCGGGGATCCGCTGTGTAGATACCGTCTACGTCGGTATAGATTTCACAGGCATCCGCGTGCAGGGCTGCCGCAAGGGCAACTGCCGTCGTATCTGAGCCGCCCCGCCCCAGGGTCGTTATATTATCATATTTATCAACGCCCTGGAATCCTGTGATTATAACAATCTTCCTCTGCTCCAGCTCATTGAAGATCCGGTCGGTATCGATCCTCTTAAGCTTTGCGTTTCCGTAGCGGTGTGTCGTGTGCATGGCTACCTGATAGGCATTCAGGGAAACTGCGGGTACGCGTAGAGCGCCCAGAGCCATGGCCATCATGGCTACGGAGACCTGCTCTCCCGTAGAAACCAGCATGTCCATCTCTCTCTTTGATGGTCTGGGGTTAATATCCCGGGCCATTTCGATCAGATCATCCGTCGACTTTCCCATGGCCGACAGAACCACCACCACATCGTGGCCTTTTATATAATCTTCAATGCACCTCTTGGCAACACGGAAGATTCTTTCTTTATTCGCAACAGATGTTCCTCCGAACTTCTTTACGATCAGCATATCTTTTGTCCTCCTGCTTATAGTCTCTTATTGATCAGTCGAGACGGATTCCCGAGATCACTGTCCCTGCTTTGGCACAGGCCGCCTCAAATTCTTTTTCCTTCATGACATCTGTGATGAAAGCCTTATCATTCATGCCTTCCGCCTCTACTGCCTGTGTGGGGCCGAAGCATTGAGCAATCAGGCTGTCATCTGTATCACCGGGCATGCGGACAAAGAACCTTCTCTCATATTCCAGATGGTCTTTGATCTGACACTTCTTTTCATCCCAGTGGATCATGATGTTTCTGCCCTGATTTATGACGCAGTCGACCACATCGGCCACTACGGCGCTGGCAGTGGGAAGACTTCCCGCTCCCTTGCCGTAGAACATGGTATCATCCACCATATTTCCGCGGACGAAGATGGCGTTGAACACGTCTTTGACACCGGCCAAAGGATTTTCATGGGCTACCAGGAAAGGCGCCACCATTGCGCAGCATTCACCGGATTCTGTCTTCCAGCTGCTGCCCAGCAGACGGATCTTATAGCCGGCTGCATTGGCATAGCGGATATCCTCTTCCGTAATCTTTGTAATCCCTTCCGTATGGATATCCCGGTAATCCACCTGACTGCCCCATGCCAGGGAAGAAAGGATGGCAATCTTCCTGCATGCGTCATAACCTTCCACATCCGCCTCGGGATGCAGCTCTGCATATCCCAGAGCCTGGGCCTGGGAAAGGGCCGTTCCGAAATCGATGCCCTCCTCTTCCATTTTGGTGAGGATATAGTTTGTAGTACCATTCAGTATTCCGTTGATTTTCTCGATCACATCAGCTGTCAGGCTGGAAATAAGGGGACGGATAATGGGGATACCGCCGCCCACGCTTGCCTCAAACAGGAAATTGGCATTCTTTTCTCTTGCCAGGGCGATCAGCTGCGGGCCGTACATGGCCACCAGTTCCTTGTTGGAAGTGACCACGCTTCTGCCGCTCTCCAGAGCAGCCTTCACAAATGTATATGCCGCGCCGGTTCCGCCCATGCACTCTACGATCACACTGATGTCGGGATCGTTCTTTATGATATCAAAATCATGTACGATTTTATCTTCGAATTCATCTCCGGGGAAATCCCTGAGATCCAGAATATATTTGACCTCGATCGGGCTTCCGCTCCGCTCGGCAATGGGCTTCGCGTTTCTTGCAAGCACCTGTACCGCGCCGGAACCGATCGTCCCATAACCTAATACTGCAACATGTACCATAGCTTCCTCCTGTTTGTTTACCTGTTTCCTGATCAGTTGATTACATATATGATTCGCCGGATACCATCTTCAGACTGTGTATACCCTCCGCCTGCTCGATCTGCTCGATCAGGTCGGGGATGGCAGCCTGTGAAGGCAGGACACGGACACTTAAGGTGACCATGGCTCTTCCGTTTACGGGAATACTCTGATAAATGGTCAGAACATTTCCGTCTGACGCGCTGATCTTCGACAGCACGCCGGACAGCAGTCCCGGCCGGTCTTCCATCTCCATGACAAATGTAAGTATCTTACCTTCCAGCTTTTCATGCAGCCGGAAAATGTCATCCTTATACTTATAATAGGCACTTCTGCTGATTCCCACCCGGCGGATCGCTTCGGCCACCGTCCTGGCCTCCTGGCTGTGGAGGAGCCGGTTTGCTTCGTCTACCTTGAGGAGAACTTCAGGGAGCGCCTTTCCCCTGACCATATAGAATCTGGACTCGTCTGCCATTATATCTCACCTGTCCCAAATTATTCTCTCAGAAAGGAGTCTGTCCGTCTGACAAACACATTTGTTCTCACCCGAAAGATATTATCACATATGAACTGATAATGCAAGAGACAAAAAGAGCTTTTTTGCCTCTTATTTCAACTTCTTCAGCAGACAAAAGAAAGGGAAGAGAAAGCCTTTTCAGAGCACCCTCTTCCCTTTACATTTTTAATGAATTCCCGACGGAGCCCCCGCTCCTTTTACGGGATTATTTATCCTTCTCTTCCTCTGCAGCTTCCTTGAGCACCTTCTCCTGTGCATCTGCAGGCATCTGCTCGTATCTGCTGAACTCATAGGAGAACTCTCCGCTTCCGCCGGTCATGGAACGAAGATCAGTAGAGTATCCGATCAGGCTTGCCAGCGGGATGTCCGCCTCAAGTTCCTGACGTCCGCCCTCGATGGGGTTCATTCCCAGGATACGGCCGCGGCGCTTGTTAAGATCACCCATAACATCACCGGTATTCTTGTCGAGAACATCAACCTTAAGGTTAACGATCGGCTCAAGAAGAACAGGCTTTGCATCCATGACACCATTCTTGAAAGCAGTGATGGCTGCCATCTTGAATGCCATCTCGGAGGAGTCTACCGGATGGTAGGAACCGTCTGTCAGGACTGCCTTCACACCGACAACCGGATATCCGGCAAGGGGTCCCTTCTGGCAGCTTTCAGCGATACCTTTTTCAACAGCCGGGAAGTAGTTCTTGGGAACTGCGCCGCCGAAGATCTTCTCGGAGAACTCGTAGGGAGTCTCAAGATCGCCTGAAGGCTCAAACTCCATAAGAACGTCGCCGTACTGGCCGTGTCCGCCGGACTGCTTCTTATATTTACCTCTGACCTCAACTTTGCCTCTGATGGTCTCCTTGAAGGCTACCTTGGGCTTGATCAGTTCAACTTCTACTTTATAACGGTCTGCCAGCTTGCTTCTGACAATCTCAAGATGCTGGTCGCCCAGACCATAGAGAAGCATCTGACGGTTTGCCTTGTCGTTGACCTCTTTTAAGGTAAGATCTTCGTCCATAAGCTTCTTCAGAGCGGAAGATACCTTGTCCTCGTCACCTTTGGACTTAGCGACATAACGTGTAAATGTGTAGGGAACCGGAGTGTCAATCGGCTTGAACATAACCGGATCAGCCTTCAGGGACAGGGTGTCGCCTGTCTTTGTAACAGCAAGCTTTGCGATAGCGCCGATATCACCTGCGTGAATCTCGCTGACCTCAAGCTGCTCTTTTCCTCTGAGGATATAAAGCTTACCGATTCTCTCCTCTGTCTCCTTGTTGCTGTTATATAAAGAACAGTCGCCCTTAAGGACACCGTCTGTTACCTTAACCAGGGAGAAACGTCCTACGAAAGGATCTGCGATAGTCTTGAACACAAATGCGCTGACTGCTGCGGAATCATCGAAGGAAGCCTTGCAGTCCTCGTCAGTCTTGGTCTTCTTACCGACAAACTGATCCTCGATCTGTCCGGGAGCCGGGCAGTAAGTAACCATTGTATCAAGAAGAACCTTTGCGCCGTATGTGGAATCATTAGCGCCGCAGATAACCGGCATCAGATCGCGCTGTGCCAGTGCGCTCTTGATCGCGCCGTTGATCTCTTCCTCTGTAAAGGGCTCTTCCTCAAAGAACTTCTCCATCAGCTCTTCGCTTGTCTCGGCAATACCTTCAACCAGGGACATATGGAACTCATCCAGGTCGTCATTTGCGCCCTCTTCCACTACGTTCTCAGCTACGCTGCCGTCTGCCTGTACGGGGCACTCAAGCATCTTAACCGCATTGACATAACCCTTGAAGTCATGTCCTTCTTTCATGGGCATTACAAAGGGAACGATTCCTGTGCCGTACTCTTCACGGAGTTCTTCCACGATGGCAGCCGCATCCACATGCTCATCTTCCACTGTTGTAATGTATACAATAACCGGAATGCCTCTCTTTGCGCAGAAATCAAAGCTTTTACGGGTTCCAACCTCAATGCCGGACTTACCGCTGATCACGATTACTGCTGCATCAGCAACACTCAGTGCCTCATAAACCTCGCCTGCGAAGTCAAAAAGACCGGGCGTGTCGAGAACATTGACCTTAACACCGTCCAGTTCCATGGGAACTACGGATGTCTGGATCGAGAACTGTCTCTTGATCTCTTCCTTATCGTAATCGCTGACAGTTCCGCCCTCTGCTACGGTACGGGTTCTCTTGATGATCCCTGCGACAAGAGACATTGCCTCAACAAGGGAAGTCTTTCCACAGCCGCCGTGTCCGAGCATTACGACGTTACGAACATTCTCAGTAGCATATACATTCATATATCTGTTCCTCCTGTATATTAATTGTATTAAAACTCAACCTTTATTCTACTAAAAAACACGCACATTTACAAGAATTATTTAAAGTAATTCACAACAAAATCAGCTCTTTGTCAGAGTATATTCTGCTTTTTGCACTTTAACACATGAAAGTGTTGACACAAAATCAAATTCCATGTAAAATGAAGCATATTCTATCGGGAGGTCAGGAAAATGAAAAAAGAAAATCTTATCGGTTTTATCGGACTGGGTCTTATAGGGGGTTCCATTGCCAAGAGAATCCGCAAAAAGTATCCGGCCGCTGAAATGATCGCATTTGATAAAGACACGGATTCCCTGAAAGAAGCGGTCCGGGAAGGCGTGATCAACCAGGCCTACGAAAGCCTGGATCCGGAATTTGCCGACTGCAGGCTGATCTTTCTCTGTGCGCCCGTATCATCCAATCTGGAATACCTGTCCAGACTTAAAGCCATGGGAATCAAAGACTGTCTGATCACGGACGTGGGCAGTGTCAAGGAGCCGGTCCAGGCGGCAGTGGACCAGCTCAATCTCGAGGCGTACTTTATGGGCGGCCATCCCATGGTGGGTTCCGAGAAAACCGGCTATGCCAATTCAACTGATATACTGATTGAAAATGCCTATTATTTCCTGACTCCCTCCAGCGAATCCGATTTTGCGCTGACTGCCCGTTTTTCTTCCTTTATACAGGGACTGGGGGCCATACCTGTCACTCTGTCCCCTGCAGAGCATGATTATTTTACCGCTGCAATCAGCCACGTACCACACATCATGGCCTGTGAGCTGGTTCATCTGGTACGTCGCGCCGACCGGAGCAACGGCATGCTCAAGCAGCTTGCGGCAGGAGGGTTTAAGGATATCACCCGCATCGCCTCCTCATCTCCCATCATGTGGAAGCAGATCTGTTCCATCAATGCCCCTCACATCAAAACACTTCTGGAAAATGTAATTCAGGACATGCAGGAGATGATCCGCCAGCTGGACGGGAGAAACGAGGCCTATGTGGAGGAATATTTCAGAAGCGCCAAGGAATACAGAGATTCGGTACCGAAAAATGCCACCGGCCTCTTTAAGAAAGTATCCAGGATCTATGTCAATATCCCCGATGAGCCCGGCACACTGGCAACCGTTGCCTCTCTGCTGGCTTTCAACGGGATCAGCATAAAAAATATCGGTATCAACCATAACAGGGAATTCGAGGAAGGTGTCCTGGAAATCATGTTCTACGACGAGGAGACCTGCCGGAAATCAGCCGAGATACTTGAAGAACGTAATTACCAGGTGAAAGTAAGATAAGATGGCAGATACAGGAAAAATCATCAAAAAGACAGACAGCCTGCGCGGCAGTCTTACCGTCCCGGGCGATAAATCCATTTCTCACCGGGCTGTCATGCTGGGAGCACTGGCAGAGGGCGACACCAGAATCCGCGGTTTTCTCAAAGGAGCAGACTGTCTTTCCACCATCTCCTGTTTCCGGCAGATGGGAATAAACATAGAAGAAAAAGGTCCTGAGATCATTGTCCACGGTAAAGGACTGCACGGTCTTTCGGCACCGGAAGGACTGCTGGACGTAGGTAACAGCGGAACCACCATCCGCCTGATCAGCGGCATCCTGGCAGGGCAGCCTTTTGAGTCTGTCTTAAGTGGAGATGCCTCTCTGAACCGGCGCCCCATGAAACGGATCATGGACCCATTAAAGGAGATGGGGACGGAAATCACAAGTCTGGGCGGCAACGGATGTGCTCCCCTGCGTATTAAAGGAGGGCATACAAAGGCTATACAGTACAAGTCGCCTGTCGCTTCAGCCCAGGTCAAATCCTGTATCCTCCTGGCCGGTCTCTATGCCGACGGGAAAACCAGTGTAAAGGAACCTGCTTTATCCAGAGACCACACAGAGCGGATGCTCCGGGCTTTCGGTGTCCATGTGGAATCTGAGGGAAACACCTGCACTGTAACGCCGCCTGCTTCCCTGCAGGCCCGGGATATCACAGTGCCGGGCGACATATCATCGGCGGCTTACTTTATTGCTGCCGCTCTGCTGGTTCCGGATTCGGAACTGGTCATCAGAAATGTAGGC
>CACZQE010000079.1 GCA_902783205.1 uncultured Lachnospiraceae bacterium
ACATAATACCGGTAACCAAGATCAGAAGGGATCCTTCCGGCAGAAGTGTGAGGCTGGATGATGTAGCCCATCTCCTCCAGGTCCGCCATCTCGTTCCGGATGGTCGCTGAACTCAGATTCAGTTCCGGATCTTTGGAAATGGTTCTGCTTCCAACAGGATCACCCGTCTCAAGATAATTGGATATGATCGCCTTCAGAATCTTCATCTTACGTTCTGTAAGTTCCATCCGTTTTCTCCTTCCTCTTTTGTGATTATTAGCACTCAATACATGCGAGTGCTAATATCCTCGTTCATAAGGTAACACTATCTATTTACATTGTCAAGTATCAATTTGAAAATATTTTCACTAAAATTACCACAAAAGAATCCGCCATCGTCTCAAGGACGTGGCGGATCTCTCCAAAAGGATTCTTCCTTATTAATCTACAGTAAAAAATCACAGAAAATGCTGTTGCTGACATCGATCCCTGCTTCCGTCAGCCTCAGGCAGTCTTCTTCCTTATATAATAGACCTGCTTTCAGATAGCGGTCGATCACAGGTCCGTAGACTTCCTCCATGCCGCGTCCGAATAAATCAGCGAACCGCTTTATGCTGATCCCGGACATTTTCCGAAGTCCCAGGAACATATACTCTTCCATCCTGTCCTCGGTGGAAAGGATCTGATAATCCTCCCGGAGATCCGGAGATCGGAAGGGCCTTCTTATGTAGTCCCTGATGTCGCTGACATTGGAGAATCTGGCCATCTTCCCGTTTTCATCCGGCCAGTAGGAGGCGGCTCCTATGCCGCAGCCAAGATAAGGGACGCCATCCCAGTATCCGAGATTATGGCGGCAGGCAAGTCCTTTTTCTGCGTAATTGGAAATCTCGTACCTTTCATATCCTCTCCGGGCCAGCACAGAACGGGTCATATGATACATTTCCCGGTCAGCTTCCTCATCAGGCAGGGCAGCCAGGATTTCAGGATCGTCCCGGAAAGGAGTTCCCTCCTCCAGGATCAGGCTGTAGGCAGAAATGTGTTCCGGAGCAAGGTCTCCCACAATCTCCAGCGTCCTCTTCCAGTCTTCCGGCCTCTGCCCCGGCAGTCCGCTCATCAGATCGATATTGATATTGGAAAAGCCGGTTTTTCTGGCATCCCGGTACTGGGTCAGGAAAGTGTCAAATGTGTGGATGCGGCCCAGAATACGGAGCAGTCTGTCCTCGGTACTCTGCAGGCCTATGCTGAGCCTGTTGACCCCGGCTTCATAAATGGCCCCGAGCCTGTCCATGGTCAGGGTGCCGGGATTTGCCTCCATGGAGATCTCAGCCTTTTTGCTTAAGGGATAGTAATCCCTGACTGCCTTTAAGATCCTCTGAATCTGGTCTCCTGTCAGAAGGGATGGCGTCCCCCCTCCAATAAAGACCGTATCCAGAGCAGCCCCATCCTGAGCCAGCCGGTCAGTAAGGTCTGAGGACCTTTTGATTTCTTCCGTCAGGCTTTCCACATAGGCCAGGCGGATATCCGGGTCTGCCGGAAAGGACAGGAAATCACAGTATCTGCACTTCCTGACACAGAAAGGTATATGGATATAGAGTTCAAATGTATGTAAGTTATCAGTCCTCATTCAGCTTCAGAACACTCATAAATGCTTTCTGGGGTATCTCTACGCTGCCGATCTGCCGCATTCTCTTCTTGCCTTCCTTCTGCTTTTCCAGAAGTTTCTTTTTACGGGTGATGTCACCGCCGTAACATTTTGCAAGCACGTCCTTTCTCACCGCTTTGACCGTCTCTCTGGCAATGATCTTGCTGCCGATAGCGGCCTGGATGGGAATCTCGAACAGATGGCGGGGAATCTCCTGCTTTAAAGTCTCACAGATCCTGCGTCCTCTCGCGTAGGCCGAATCGGCAAAGACGATAAAGGACAGGGCATCCACGGCTTCCCTGTTGATCAGAATGTCAAGCTTGACAAGGTCTGACCGCTGGTAGCCTTTAAGCTCATAGTCAAAGGAAGCATATCCCCTTGACCTGGACTTTAATGCGTCGAAAAAGTCGTAGATGATCTCATTTAAGGGCAGCTCGTATTTGAGAAGGGCACGGTTTTCTTCTATATATTCCATGGAAATATAGACACCGCGTCTTTCCTGGCAGAGAGTCATGATGGGTCCCACATACTCCTTGGTCACCATGATCTCGGCAGAAACCACCGGTTCTTCCATATATTCTATAGTAGAAGGATCCGGAAGATTG
>CACZQE010000080.1 GCA_902783205.1 uncultured Lachnospiraceae bacterium
GATCCGCTATCTCAATACCATCAACCTGGGTAAAGGCACACTGGGTGTGGAGACAGCTTCCCAGTACTACTTCCACAAGAGTTCCGCTGATCTCAACCTGTCAGAGTGCGCGGTCCTGGCCGGCATCACCAAGAACCCCTCCGCCCTCAATCCGGTGGACCATCCGGAGGCAAGCGCCCAGAGGAAAGAGCTGGTGCTGCGCAAGATGCTGGACCTTAACTACATCAGCAGCAAGGATTACCAGACCGCCATCGCCGACGACGTATATACAAGGATTTCCGAAAACACGGCCAACCGGGAAGCGGCAGCCGTCTACTCCTACTATACGGATGCCCTGATCACCCAGATCGTCTCCGACCTGCAGACCAGAAAAGGCTATTCCCAGTCCCAGGCATTCAACATCGTATATAAGGGAGGCCTGCGGATCCACTCGGTCCAGGACTCCGAGATGCAGAAGATCGCCGACGATATTATCAATAACAAGAACAACTATCCGGTCAATACGGAATACTCCATGGAGTATACTTTAAAGGTTACCCATGCGGATGACAGCTTCGATACCTACAACGAAGCCGATGTGCGAAAGTACTTCGCCAATAAGAAGAAAGACAAGAACTATTCAACCGTCTACTCTTCCAAAGAAGAACTGGAAAAGGCAGCGGCGGAATTTAAAAAGGCAATTCTGACCGACGGAGACAAGGTCAGGGAAGAAACCGTCCACTATTCCCTCGAGCCTCAGCTCTCCTTCTCCCTGATCGACCAGAAGACAGGAGAAGTCAAAGTTCTGGTAGGCGGCAGAGGAAAGAAAAAAGACGACCTGGCCCTCAACCGGGCCACGGCAGTCACCCGCCAGCCCGGGTCCACTTTCAAGATCCTGGCGGCCTACGCGCCGGCCAT
This sequence comes from uncultured Lachnospiraceae bacterium, assembly GCA_902783205.1. Next base: position 898 of record CACZQE010000080.1, read on the forward strand.
TGATTCGGGAACCGTAACCCTGGCCACTGCCCTCAACGACGCCCCCTACAAATACAGCAACGGCGTCCGGGTCAGAAACTTTGACAAGAAAAGCTACAAGGGCATGACCACCATCCGGGATGCAATCCGGGAGTCCAACAACATAGTGGCAGTAAAGACACTCACCAAGATCACTCCCCAGACCGGTTATGACTACCTGGTCAATCTGGGCTTCACCACACTGGTATCCGGAAGAGCCAACTCCGAAGGCGCCCTGGAAAGCGACATCAACCAGTCCCTGGCCCTGGGCGGCATCACCGACGGTGTCACCAACCTGGAACTGACAGCTGCCTACTCCAGCATCGCCAACAAGGGCACCTACAACACGCCCATCCTCTACACTACCGTGGAGGACAGCGAAGGCAATATCATTCTGGAGAACAAGCCCGAGCCCAGGCAGGTTATGAAAGAGTCCACAGCCTGGCTTCTGACCGACGCCATGAGAGACGTCGTCTCTTCCGGCACCGGGACCGAAGCAAAGCTGACATCCGATATGCCGGTAGCAGGCAAGACAGGAACCAGCTCCAACAACTATGACTACTGGTTCTGCGGCTACACACCCTATTACACGGCTTCCATCTGGACCGGCTACGACTACAATACCAACTTCACAAACGAAGGCGACTACCACAAAGTGATCTGGCGAAAGATCATGGATAAGATCATAGACAAGAAAAAGCTCAAGACCAAGGACTTCCCCGCCTGCAAGGACATCGTTTCTCAGACCATCTGCGCCAAGTCAGGCAAGCTTCCTCTTGAGGGAATCTGCTCCAACGATCCTGAGCACTCCATGGTACGTACGGAATACTTCGAAGCGGGAACCGAACCCACCGACAGGTGCGAATCCCACATCTCCGTCACCGTCTGTCAGGACACCAACAAGACAGCCGGCAAATACTGCCCCCACAAGGTCACCCAGGTCTACAGGGTAAAACCCAAGGGCTCATCCGGCAAAACCGATGACGACAAATATCTCCTGACCTTCGACCCCGACAAGGTCAAATGTACCGTCCACACCAAGGAATGGTACGAAAAAGACCAGGAAAAGAAACGTCTGGAAGAAGAAAAGAAAAAAGAGGAAGAAAAGAAGAAACAGCAGGAAAAGGAAAAGAAGAAACAGCAGACCGAAGGGACTACTCAGAAAAAGGGAAACTGAATCTCCGGCCGGCAAAATAAAATTTCATCACAAACAACATAATAAAAGCCCTGTGTATATCTCAGGATGCAGGTTGAGCAATCGGATTGCTGTTCGCGCTCATATAATCTGTCTCTAAAGGGAATCAGCAGCGCAAACTCGCTTGCGCTCGGACAAGCTTGCTGATTCCACGACAGCTTATATTCGCTGACAGCAATAACCGCTTCCTCAAACAGCACCTTAAGATATACACAGGGCTTTTTTATTCTGTTTTTTTATAATCTTTTATTTCCGGTCGGAGATGCAGGAATCCATGTATGTACACGCCAGGCCTTCATGTTTTTCCTTTTCATTCGGCCGGAGCTTCAGTAGTCCACTTTTTCCAGGCACAGTCCCTGGGGCGGGGCGGTAGGTCCGGCCTTGCTTCTGTCCCTTGCTTCTATGATGGCAGGGATGTCTTCGGGCCGGAGTTTCCCTTTTCCGACTTCCAATAGTGTCCCTGTCATGATCCGGACCATGTTCTGAAGGAAGCCGGTTCCGTGGAAGTCAAAGTAGATATAGCCGCCTTTGCGGATGATGTCAATCCTGTCGACGATCCGGACGGTGGATTTCTTCATGTGGGAGTTTCCGCAGAAGCTTTTATAGTCCAGCTTGCCGGTCATGTATTCCGCCGCTTTCTGCATGGCTTCCACATCGGGACGGTAGTCCAGGACTGTCACGTATTTTCTCTGGAAGACGGGCTTTACCGGTCCGTCGAAGCAGGTGTAGCGGTAGAGCTTCCCGACTGCCTTATATCTTGCATGGAAGCGGGGCGCCGCTTCTCTCACATCCCGGACTGCTATGTCCTGGGGCAGGTAGCGGTTCATGTAATCCCGGATCTGGTCCGGGCTCATGGAGACATCCAGATGGACGTTGGCCACCATTGCTTTTGCGTGGACGCCGGCATCGGTTCTTCCCGCGCCGGTTACCGGAATATCGCAGCCGCACATGCGGGAGAGGACCTGTTCCAGTCTTCCCTGGATGGTGTCCCGGTCCGGCTGGTGTTCCCAGCCGTAGTACCTGCTGCCGTCATAACAGATTGTCATTTTATAATTCTTTTTCATGATTCTTTCTTTGCCGCGATGTTCCGGCGGTGAAATGGGATAGCCCGCAGGCGCTTTCGCTTCCTGCGGGCTTTATGGTTTTTCCTGTCACTTTATCAGTTCTGCTGGCTGGTGGTTTCTGTATTTTCTTCCTTATTTCCGCCGTTCTGCTGTTCTGCCCAGTCAGCTGCTGCCTTCTTTGCATCTTCCTCGACCATCTCCAGTCCGATGCTGGCGCTGTCGTGTACCAGCTTGGCATCATCGGATTCGTTGATGATCTTGTAGAAGTGCTCACGTCCGTTGTTGTTCTTGTTAAGTGTCTTCTCACAGCGGGCGATGTAGTAGAGGGTCTCGTAGTTCTCCTCATACTTGTAGGAGAGGTTCAGATCCTTTAAGGCATCCTCGTACTTGTATGTGTCAAAGAGCTGCTTTCCGCTCGCGAAGAGCTGCTGTGCGGCATTGGGGAAAGCTGTTTCGCTCATTTCCTTATACATGTTCTTGGATGTCTTGGAGGGAAGAGAATCCTTTTCTACTTTCTTCAGATACTTGGCGCATTCCACGTAATCGTTCTGATAGAAAGCCTTGCTGGCTTTCAGAAGGCTGTCGTACATGCTGTCCTTGCCCTTGGTTCCTTCATAGATGGAAAGGCTCTTGGACAGTTTCTTGTTCTCTTCTTCCAGGGTCTGCTTGTCACTCTTTAAGTCGCTGATCTCGGCGTCTTTTTCGTTGACAGTCTGTTTATACTCTTTCTTCAGGTTGTTGTAGTCTACGCTGACTCCGGCTTTTACGCTGGGGATGACAAGGACGAACATGGCGATTACGCCGATGGCAAGTCCGATCAGCATGTAGACGAACTGCTTCCAGGTCTCCTTGCTGGGATCTTCATAGTGGTCTACCGGCTTGACATTTTTCAGGTTGTCATTGTCCGGCTTCATATCCTCTGTGCGGATTCTTTCCACGGAAGTGGACGGATCCTGGCCCAGCTCCTGGAGATAGTGGCGGGCTGTTGTGTTGAACTGGTCGACCGCCAGGGCATTGTTCAGATCATTCTTGGCCGCCTCATTGTCGCCGGCTCTTAAGTGGAGCAGGGCAAAGAGCAGATGGCCTCTTACAAAGTTGGGCGTCAGGCTCAGTACTTTCTTGATCTGGATCATGGCAAGGTCATCGCTGCCCTGCTTTGCGTAGGACAGAGCCAGATTGAACTTCTTGGCTGATTCGTTGATGACCTCGAATACTGCCGGATGCTCTTCCATCTCTCTGACATAGAGGGAGGCGATGTTGTCCTCCATGGGGTTGAGCTTTTCGCTGATCTTCCACTGGATGTAGGCCTTTCCGCCTTCTCCCATCTCGTGGTAGACGATTCCCAGCAGGTTTCTTGCGTTTTTATGTTCTTTATTATACGATAATGCTTTTTTCAGATATGCCTCGGCTCCGAACAAGTCGCGCATCTGGGCTTTCTCCAGGCCAAGGTTGTAGTAGTAATCTGCCGTATTGCGGGCTTTGCCTATGTGCTTGTTGTCAAAGCCGCAGCTACTGCAGAATTCCGTGCCCAGATTTCTGCCGCAATTAATACATTTCATAGAAAACCTCCTGTCCCGGCCGGACAATTATCCGTTATTCTGATTTCGGTTCTTCAGTTCCTCAACAAGCTCGGCTACAAGGTCTGTTACGTCCTTGATATCATCGTCAAACAGTTCACCGTCACCGACTTCTACACCTACAGCAGGTTTGAATTTCTTTAATTCCATATCAAAATCTATCATAAAGTCCTCACTTTCCAAATGCAGTACTTATCAATTCATAAGTGATTATTTCAATATATGACCGGAATCAACTTTCCTGGTCGCAATATCATAATAACTGTATTGATAAGAAAAATCAATCTATATTCTATCTTTTTGCATATTTATCAAGCTGTGCCAGACGTTCCTTTACCTGAGCGGCCATTGCAGTATATTTGGAGAGTTTCTCCCTCTCTGCTTCTACTTTGGCAGCCGGTGCCTTGCTTAC
>CACZQE010000081.1 GCA_902783205.1 uncultured Lachnospiraceae bacterium
CCATGGTCATTCCTGTCATCATACTGAATAAAATCATGAAATGTAAATGCAGTCTTCAAGCTTTTTCTCCTTTGACAATTCATTTTTTATACAGAACCATACATTCTCTGTGTGCATGCTGCGGCCGAACCATCAAATTAGCAGCGGTTCATCTGCGCCCCCGTCCAAGTAACACTTCCCTTAAAGCAGCCTCTTATAGGTCTCAAGCAAACTGTACATATGGTAGCTTAACAGCCAGCAGGGGTCAGCATATTCAGGCGCATTGTCCTTAATGACGCGGAGCAGCGGCACAATATACTTCTCCGTCTCTTCCACATATTCCGCCATCTTATCCCTTGTGAATCCTAACGCCATATTCGAGAGGTTATTCACACGGTCAAAGCACTTCACCAGTGCGGCTTTCGCGTTCTTTGCCAGCTCATCATAGTACGCCTTCTTCGCCGCTGCCTTATCCTTCGGGTTCGGGTCTTTTGTCATGAGCCGGACCAGTTCCCTGGCAACGTCACTCACAGGAAGCTCCTCCAGTTTGGTCTTCGTATCTTCCACCACATCATGCAAAAGGAGCGCGCTCAGAATATCGTCGTCATAAATATGCATCGCCAGCGCCTGGCAGACCATCGTCAGCGGATGGTTTATGTAAGGCACATCCTTCTGCTCGCCCTTCCTTACCTGGCCTTTATGCTTATCTCTGGCGAATGACATGACCCGGGCGGTCTGGTACAGCTTCCGTTCCGTCGCCGCTGTCTTCGCAAAAGTATACATGCGTGCTTCATCGAAGATCCGCTGTTTCTTCGTACTCTTCGGCTGTCTGTTCTCCTCCAGAAGCCTGCCCACCGTCGTGTTCAGTTCACGCGCCAGCTCAACGATCTTATCCAGATCCGGCGCGTATTTATCCTGTTCCCAGCTGCTCACTGCCTGAGAAGAAACCCTTAATTTCTCCGCCAGTTTTTCCTGCGTCATATTAGCCGCTGTACGGTAGTTGCGAATCTGCGCTCCAAGACTCATTTTTCATTCCCCTTTCATCATCATACTAACTGCTTATGGTAAATAATTACTGCCTTCCACATGAACTGCCGGCCTATTCTTCCGGATAAACATAAGAACTGACGTCCACAAAACTGTCGGACACGACCGGATCATCATCTGTACATTCAAGAAAAATACTGCACAAAACAGAAACGGCCTCATCTTCAGTCAGGTGGTCATTCGCAAGAAGCAGAGGGTGACTCCAGTTCCATTCACTCATGCCGTATTCAAGCTCCATATAAAACCCATCCGGAGACTCCGCGAACATCACCCCCCGAGGAACATCCTCCTCATGCTCCTGATCCATGATCCGAACCCTGATTGCTGTATCATCCCTGGCCCTGACATAATCAAGCAACGAACACAAAGATGCCATCTGCTTTTCCTGAACCGGCAAACTGTTCACCGAAATCACCATACTATATTGTTTGTTTCTGCATCTAAGAATTATATCCTTTTCAACCACTAAAAACCCCTCTCTTTTCTCCGCCGAACAGAAACGCCCTTCCGCACAAAAAATCCTCCATCAAACGACGGGGGACCTCCAGCTGACTATAAATCCTCCATCGAACAAGCTTTAGCACCTTACCCGATCCGGCAGGTTGCTGCACGATCACAGGGCTTGTCCCTCACGTGCTCTCCATGGTTTATTCATCTTCTCTTTCCTGACACAACATAATTATACAATACGAACCATAAATAGTCACTCAAGTAATTTAAGAGTCTTGTAACCAGAAAATCAAGTTCCACTTTCACACATTAATGCAGCGAGGTACCTGGTACCTGATTTGCCGGTCAAAGGGAGTTTTTTTGGACAGTTGTCTGGTTATACTTATGTTATCTTAATAATGAAGGAGGACATCTCATGAACAGGATCTATTTCACGATTACCGGTACGAATCATCACTACGGCCAGGATTTCTTCGAATCGAAGATGTCTGTCCGCCTTGTCAAAGAGCCTGATAACGAAATTGATAAAGAAGCGATTAAAGTTGAGCTGGATGGTCTTGGCCATGTCGGATATGTGGCGAACAGTCCCTACACTGTTGCCGGGGAAAGCTACAGCGCCGGCCGGCTTTATGATAAGATCGGGGATACTGCTGAGGGGACAGTGCTTTACGTGCTGCCGAAGGGTGTTCTGTGCTATGTGAATGAAGAAAGTCTTCTGCCTGTTGCGGATACAGAGAAGCAATAAAATAATAAGGACGTCGTTTCCGGTATGATTCTTACACCGGATAAAGCACAGATGGCAGACCCTGTCAAAGTTCAGGCTGATACAATGCCTGTGACTTCTTTGACAGCGCCTGCC
>CACZQE010000082.1 GCA_902783205.1 uncultured Lachnospiraceae bacterium
CGATACCATTTCATACTCCGCAACTTTTCGTGGTGCAAGCACAATCGAAAAGAATCGAGCACAGTATGTAAAGAATGGAATGGTGGATACAGATGCAGTATTCAAGAGCCCGTCAACAGCTGCAAATTTCGTTACTGGGCGCAGCACGAACGGACTGAATGCATGGAGAGATGAAAACGGTATCAGCTTAAAGGAGCTCCTGAAAAAATAAGGAGTCCCTGATACCACCGGAAAGGAAGTGTAGTATGGACTACATCTTTGAAAGAGGAAAGTTCACCGAAGATGAGCTGGAACATGCCATAATCGAACTTTTTGAAAAGCAGGAGTATATCTATGTGCCGGGTGAAAGCATACACCGGCAGTATGAGGATACTCTGCTTTTGGACGATTTGCGCTCATTTCTTTCATGTCGTTACGCTAAACGCGGCCTGAGCGAAGTCGAAATGCAGAAGATCATTAACAAGCTCGCCTTGATTCAGGCCACACCGCTTTATCTGGGAAACCGGGAGGCGTTCTGGCTGGTCAATGAGGGCTTTGACCTTGTGCGTGATGACATCAGTCAAGTGGCCCTTCATGTGGACTACATCGACTTTGATCACCCGGAGAATAACATCTTCAAAGTTGTAAACCAGTATTCGGTTCAGGGCGAGCACCTGCGTCGTCCGGATCTGCTTGTGTTTATCAACGGTATCCCGATTGCGATCTGTGAGTTCAAAACGGCTATCGAAGAGGATACCACCATTCATGATGCGTGGGAGCAGATTACCATCCGCTACACCCGTGATATTCCCAAGCTCATGAAGTATTGCTTCCTTTCGGTCATCAGTGACGGGGCCAACACCCGGCTCGGCAGCATCTTCACGCCTTACAAGTTCTATTACTCGTGGAATAAGGCGAATGACACCGACAAGGTTTCCAACGGTATCAGCTCTCTGCTGACCATGATCGAGGGAGCTTTTGCAAAAGACCGTGTGTTGCAGATTCTTCGAGATTTCATCTTCTACCCAGATGACAGCAAAAAGGATGAGGCTATTGTCTGCCGCTATCCGCAGTTCTTTGGCGCCCACAAGATGCTTGACAGCGTCAGAGAACATATGCGTCCTGAAGGCGACGGCAAAGGCGGTACATACTTTGGAGCTACCGGTTGCGGCAAAACCTATACGATGCTGTTCCTCTCCCGATTGATTGCACTCCGGGATAATGATGCTTTCAACAATCCCACGATTGTAATTCTGGAAGACCGTGAAGATCTGGATACGCAGACGTCAGAACTGTTCGTTACTGCAAAGAAGTATCTGCATCAGAGCGATGTCCGCAGCATTGAGAGCCGTGAAGACATGGAGAAGACGCTGCGGGACAAGCCGAGTGGAGGCGTCTATATCACCACAATCCAGAAATTCTGCGAGAAGACCGGACTCCTCTCTGATCGAAGCAACATTATATGTATTTCCGACGAGGCCCACAGAACGCAGACCGGTGTCGGGGCAAAATTGAAGAAAACCGACAAGGGTGTATTCACCACTTACGGTTTTGCCAAATACCTGCGTGATAGTTTCCCTAATGCGACATACTGCGGTTTTACCGGTACGCCGATTGATGAGACTATCGCAGTTTTCGGTCGTGTTGTTGACAGCTACACGATGAAAGAATCCAGCGATGACGGCATTACTGTCCGCATCGCTTATGAGCCAAGATTGGCCCGTGTTATTGTTTCGGACGAACAGGCCAAAGAAATCGAAAAGTACTATCAGCAGTGTGCTGCCGAAGGCTCCAATCCGGAGCAGATCGAGGAAAGCAAACGGGCTATGAGCCGCATGTCTGCAATCCTTGGTCATCCTGATAGGCTCAAAAAGCTGGCAGCAGATGTCGTTGCCCACTATGAATCCCTCTGCACCGAAAAGCCGGAAGTCGTACAGAAAGCTATGATCGTCTGCGCCGACAGGCCGCTTGCATTTAAAGTGCTTAAGGCCATCGAAGCAATCCGCCCTGAATGGTTCGTAAAGAAAAAGGCCGAGCACGAAGATCAGCTCACCCGTGAGCAGCTTGATAAACTCGTCGCTTTGCCGATGATCAATATGGTGGCGACACAGGGCCAAAACGACGAGAAGGAACTCTATGATCTTTGTGGCACAAAAGAATATCGCAAGATGCTGGACCGCCAGTTCAAGAACAACGATTCCAATTTCCGGATTGCCGTTGTTGTTGACATGTGGATCACCGGTTTTGATGTTCCGTCCCTCGCTGTAATGTACATCGATAAGCCGCTGCAGAAGCATACGCTCATCCAGACGATTTCCCGTGTGAACCGTGTGTTTGATGGCAAGGATAGAGGCCTTGTTGTCGACTATATCGGAATTAAGAATGATATGATGGAGGCCGTCAAGAAATACGGCGGCCCACAGGAAAGTCCGATTGACGAGCTGAACATCACGCTCTCCATCTTCAGAAACCACCTCGCATTGATAGATGAGCTTCTGGATGGATTTAACGCTTCCAAATTCTTCAGCGGAACTCCGTTAGAGCGTCTCAATTGCTTAAATGCAGCTGCCGAGTATGTACAGTTGAAAAAGGAAATGCAGACAAGGTTCATGGGCCTTTCTCGCAGATTGAAGAGTGCCTATATGATCTGCTTTCCGTCCGGCGAACTGACCGATGCCGAAACAGCTAAAGCGCAATTCTATCTGGCGATCCGTTCCATCATTTATAAACAGACAAAGGGCGATGCCCCAGATGCTGAAGTGATGAATAGCGTCGTTGAAGAAATGGTCAAAGATGCTATTACCTGCACAGGCATAGAAAACATCGTAGACGAGCACAAATCAGTCGATCTGTTCAGCGATGACTTCTTGGAAGAACTGGATAAAGTCAATCTACCGATTACAAAATTCAATGCTTTGCTCAAGCTCCTCAAAAAGGCTATTACAGCTTATGGCCGCACTAACAAGGTTAAGGCTATTGAGTTTGATGAGCGGCTGCGTCAAGTCGTCGATGCATATAACAGCAGAGACAAGCTCGTGTTCACCAGCGAGGTTGTTGCCGACTTCGTCAACGATCTGTCCGATCAGCTGATCAAGATAATGAATGATTTGAAAGCCGATCAGACTTCTTTCGAGCGGTTGGGCATTTCCTATGAGGAAAAGGCGTTCTATGACATTCTCGTAAAAGTTCGTGATGACCACGGATTCCCATATGCGGATGAGAAGTGTCTTATCTTGGCAAAGAAAATCAAAGAACTCGTCGACGACAAGGCTCAGTTTGCTGACTGGTCTACCCGCGATGACATCAAGAATCAGCTCAATATGGATTTGACCGTGCTTCTGTACCAGAATGGTTATCCGCCTGAGTGGGATGAAGAGGTCTTTGAGAAGGTCATGGAGCAGGCCGAAAACTTTAAAAGATATAGCGACCAATAATTTCTGGAGGTGGCGTAGTTCATGAATATCAACTTGGCAAAAACCGTAAATGATAAGGACTTTAATCAAGTCTTCACAGAGGTCTTCCACTCGGAGGGCCTTGATGTGCATGCCAATAGTGAACTGCGCTTATTCCGGCTAAAAGATGTGACCGATTTCCATTTTTCTCAGGACAATCTGCTGACTTTTTTGGAGAGGAATATCGGTCGGTATGTGTTTTCC
>CACZQE010000083.1 GCA_902783205.1 uncultured Lachnospiraceae bacterium
ACAATCATGCATCCAACAGGGCAAGAAGCTCATCGTCCGTAGCCGTATCAAAGCAGTAGTTCCTTAAGAATACCTCAGGTGTATTGCCGAGATAATCCGCACACTGCTTGGGCGAAAGGCCTTTGGCATGGAGCCTGGAACCACAGGTCTTACGGAGTTTATGGGAGCTTTTGACTGCACAGCCGGTATCCTTGGCGAATTTCTCCAGGACGTAGTTTGCCTGCCTGCCTGTGATCCGCTCTCCATCCCGGATGAAGATCCAGTCAGTTGGACAAACGCTGCTTTTTCTGAGAATGTCCAGGATCTCGACCGCACGGATAGAGATGGGCACGATACGGTCATGATAGGTCTTGGTGTGTCCCTGGACCATGACCTTGCTGGTACGTCGGTCCTTGAATTCAGATCGTCGGATCGTCAGCCGTCTCCCGTCAACATCCTGCCATTGGAGTGAACAGGTCTCGCCGACCCTGGTCCCGACTTCAAAGGAGAATGGCGGGATCAGATAGGCAGAGTCTTTTGTCTCCTGATACTTCTCCATACACCATTGGATCAGCGCCTGCTGTTCCTCTGTGTTGTACACCTGCACTTCCTTGGTCTTCTTTTCCGGAATGCGGAAAATGTTCCTCGGAAACTTCATGCCCCGAAGAGGATTGGTCGGCAGATACTCAAGCTCTACAGCAAGGTCCCAGATCCCGTTCAGGATGTTCTTGATGGATCCCCATTCCTTGTTGGTGATAGGCCGGATTACAGCAGGTATCCTGCCGTGATGCCGGGTTGCTTCACCTTTGATCACCTTACAGCAAAACTCCTTCAACTCCACACGCTTGATGCTTGTAAGCTTTCTATTGAAGAACTCCGATCCCTCATAATAGCGCTTATAATGCTGTTCATCCCGGACAATGGTGTTTTCTTCCGTACCGATCGCTTTGCGGTGGTCGAGCCACATGAGATACATATCATTTACTGTTACGTTGTCAATGTGCGATCCTCCGTACCATTCGAACAGCTTTTTATAAAGCTCAAGCTCTGTTTTGGCGATGATCAGCCGGCGCTTGCCGGGTTTGGAATCATCCGCCACCTTGGAGCAGTAGCCATCGCGGTACGGGGATATAGCGTAGTGGTGCAGATCCTTTAAAAACGCCTGTATTTCTCGTTTTCTCATATATTCCTGCAGCGCTGTGTTCCCATTGATGTTACCATCATCGATTTCAATAAGCAAGTGGATCGTATCGATGACAGACTTCAGTTTCTTCATGTCCGCCATGACAATCACCTGCCTTTGCCAGGATCGGGAATGCCAAGGTATTCCAGGTCATCATCCTGAGGCTCTGGCCAGCTTCCAGGCGGCCTGTTTATGATCTGCTCTACAATGATAGCATCAAGGTCAACATCACGCTCTACGCCCTTTTTGGCTTCTTTAGCAGTCTGCTTTCTACCTGATATATATGATGTATGATCATTGTCATATACAGTATCATTATCATAATCATTATCATATACATATTCATTATCATGTTCGTTTGCTTCGTTTTTTGAAGCAGACGAAGCAGATGCTTCGTTCCTTCTGGAAATGCCGGATGCGATCCCTCCTTTCTGCCCGGCTTTCCGTTTCTTCTCCAGAGTCTCCTGGTATTTCAGGTAATCCTCATCGATCTTCGCCCTCACGAAGCTGAAGGCCATCCGGACCTCCGGCTTCATCTCCGGCAGGGGAAGGTCGCTCACATAGTGAAGGACCGCCGTGATCCATATCCCCCTGTCCTCATTGGACAGTAACTCGATGTGTTCAAGGTAGCTGCGGTAAAGGACGAAGCTGTCCTTTACAAAATAGGGTCTTTCTTCTCCTTTCATCATTTCTCTCCGATCAGTAAGGACCGGACCATCTGCGAACGATGGCTTTCGGCAACAGGAAGTGCCGGGCATGGACACCGGCCTTTTCAGGCCTCGCGTTGGTTCCGTGTCCGGACATAACCCGCAGCCCGTCTTTTCAGGACTGTGTTATGTAACTGCCGGTCTTATGGTTCCGGCACAGCACACTACCTTTTACACATCTTCTGTTTGTTTTTTATCTTCATCTCAGATCCAAATCAATGGCACCACCTCCAAAACCAATACAATAACGAACTGTTCGAATGGATTATAACAGTTCGGTTTTGTATAGTCAATAGGATCGAAGAAATTTGTTTCGATTTCGAACTGTTTGTGTTATACTGAATCTATCGATTTTAGATCCGGAGGGAAATGATATGTTTGATACTTTTGATAATACGATCGGGGAGAGGATCCGGTATTACAGGAAAGCAGCCGGAATGACACAGAAGCAGTTAGCGGAATCGTGTGAAGTATCGGAACCTGCGATCCGCAATTATGAGCTTGGGAACAGGGTGCCTGATTTCGAGATGCTGCAGACGATCGCAGCTGCGCTTCAGGTGAGCTACTTCGCTCTGGCAGACCCGGATATCTCTGCTATTGCCGGGGCCATGCATATCTTTTTTAGGATGGAGCATATCCACGGACTGAAACCAATTGAGGTAAATGGGAAGACAGGGCTCATTATAGATCCTGAATTAACGGAAGA
>CACZQE010000084.1 GCA_902783205.1 uncultured Lachnospiraceae bacterium
GGTATTCATGCCTGTGGTGGATGACTATTACAAGGGAATGGCCTCCACCATCATGCTTCATAACAGTCTTCTGAAAGGGAAACCTTCCGCGGAGGATATCTGCGGTCTTCTTACGGACTACTATTCTGAAGAACATTTTGTGACGGTAAGGGAATATGAAGAAGCGCCGTCCACCCTGTATGCCAACCGGCTGGCTTCTACCAACCGGCTGGAACTGGTCGTATGCGGCAATAAAGAGCATACGACGGTGACGGCACTGTTTGACAACCTGGGAAAGGGGGCCTCAGGCTCCGCGATCCAGAATATGAATATTATGCTTGGAATCGATGAGTGGTTCGGCCTTGAATAAAGCTTTCGGTCCGGTCAGGGAATGTCCCTGCCGGTGGGCTCCAGGCCGCCGTGGCTTTCGATAAAGGCATATACGGCCTGATAGTAAGCATGGGGATCTACGACCTGGGCCTGGGCATGACCGGCACCCGGGGTGATGATCAGCTTTTTGTCGCACGCAGCGGCTCTGTAAAGGTCTCTGGACATTTGCCAGGGAATCATGACATCCCGGTCCCCGTGGATGAAGAGAGTCGGTGTCCGGCTTTTCTTTACAGCCTCAATGGGGGATGCTTTCCGGAGATCGTAGCCGCCTCGCATTTTCAGCATCAGGCAGGCACTGTCCACAAAGGGAAAGGGCGGCAGGTGGAACCATTCCGTGGCCTTCTTTCCGAACATGGAGTAGGCATCCGTGTAGGCGCAGTCCGATATGACCACCTTGACATGGCCGGACAGATCCGGTTCTCCTGTCAGGATCAGTGCCGCGGCGGCGCCCATGGACTGACCGTGAATTGTAATGGATGCTTCCGGATCTTTTTCCAGGATCAGGCGGATCCAGCCCTTCAAGTCATAATGATCGGTATAACCCATACCGATAAAATCCCCCTGGCTTTCCCCCTGTGCCCGCAGATCAGGCACCACAGTGTTGAATCCCTGATGGAAGTACCAGTAGGCATAGGGATACATTTCTTCTTTGACGCCTGTATAGCCGTGAAGCAGCAATGCCCAGCGGTGGGCGGGCGACACGCAGTCAAATTCTTTGGCTGCCAGACGGTATCCGTCATGGGACATGATGGACAGGTCTTCCTGGGGACAGGTCTTTTTCCATTCGGCAAAACGGTCCCTGCCTCTTTTCAGATTCTCGGTGATCGTATCAGAATGGACCTGCTGGTCCAGGCTTTTCTGTGTGATCGTCTCAAACATGGGCAGTGTCCGCATAAAGGACGGAACCAGGGCGGCGCTGACCAGAAAATAGATCAGACAATAATAAATGAAAAAAAGAGCCAGAAAAAGAATAAGCAGCAGGCGAAGCCTGTCTGCCGGGGTCTTTTTCCGGTTCTTCTGGTGGTGATTACGCATGAAACTCAATCCTTTTTACAGGAAACTGCTTTACCTGTATCTGGCTCTGACGGCCGTCCTTTATGTCATGATCCTTACTGCCATGGCCAGGACGCCGTATGCTTTTTACAGCAGGATCATGTATACGGCGGTGCTGGTCAATCTGGCGGCGGGCGGAATTCCGGCCCTGGGCCGGATCCGGGAAGAGGGAATCAGGAAGACCGCAAAAGATTTCCATATTCCCGCAGCTCTTCTTATGACAGCCGTCGCGGACTATTTTCTGACTCTTTGTCCCCGGGGGCCTGTCTTTGGCGGACGCGTGCTGCTTCCGGAAGGCGGAAATATGGAAACCGGTGTAATATGTTTTTGTTTAGTGCAGGGTATCTATACCCTTTATCTTGGAGCCGGAAAAAAGGAGACTGCCCGAAGACTTCTTGCCTTCGGCCTTCTTTTTGTCTTTCTCCGGATCACGGGATATCTGAATCTCCTGACGGCTGCTGCCGCCCTTGACATATCGCTTCTCGGCAATAATGCATATGATGCCGTAAAAAGATATGGCGAAAGGAGGAGCCTGGAGCTTTTATACTTCTGTGAGGGAATGATCCTTTTCCTGGGATGTGACCTTTCCCTGGGGCTCAGGGAACTGACAGTCATGGTTCCCGGTCTGCAGAATGAAAGGCTCTTTTCAGTCTGTGCCCTCCTGACCTGGATCTTCTATATACCGTCACAGACGGCGATTGTTTTAAGTTATGCTTCAGGATCGGAAGGAGAATCCCAGTAGGGGAGGTCTTCTGCCTCAGGTCCCTCAACCGAAGGCTCTACGATGATTTCCGATTCCATCTCGGTAGCTGCCTGCAGGGGGTCTTCCGCCTCTGTGGGTATCACTTCAACAGCGGGCTTTTCAACCGGCTTCTTTGGCTTTGCAGATGCTTTGGGCTTGCCTGAACCGTTGGGGTTCTTGGCCTTTTTTGATTTATTCCTGTCTTTCATCATGGGCGTCGGGTTCTTCGGATGGGGAACCGGCTCCGGATCTTTGACATCATCACTCAGGAAAGCGCCGAAGGCAAAGAGAACAGGAAAAATCATCAGAAAGATACCGGAGAAGCCCATGCCAAATACCTGGGTGATGGCAAAACAGATCAGCATGTCGATCATGGACATGAGCATCAGCACTTTGATCCTCTTGGCGATCAGTCCCATTACTGCCGTGATCAGTCTGTAGACAGACAGGATAAAGATGAAAACAAACAGGACTGTTCCGTAACGCTCTACAAATGCCTGATACTGATCTGATATAGGCAGCTTATTGAGCAGATAGAGAATAGTGCATGCTATGAGCGCTCCTGCTGTGAGCAGAAGGATAAAACTGATAAAAATCAACAACTTGCTTCTTTTTTTCATGAACGAACCTCCTATGGCTATCTAGTATGAAAACAGATCATACCATATAAAATATGACTAGATATAGTATACATGAAAACAAAAAAAATATCTACTGTCTGAAATAATACAGTTGAAAGTTCTTGAGATTTATTATATAATACTCGGCAGACTGTCTTAACAGATTTGTAACAAATATTAAATAATTAGAATAAGGCAAAGCAAACAGGGATGATACAGATGAAAAGAATTCTAAAAAAGCAAAATTTACTGCGAAGCCTGCTCTTTCTGACGATTATCCTGACCCTGGTCCTGTCTCCGGTCCTGATCAGTGCGGGAATGGATAAGAAGGAGACAGCGGAGGACAGTCAGGCGGAAGCGGAAGCAGCCGAAGAAAAGAAACAGGAAAAGGCTCCGGAACCATTTAATAAGGAAGATATGACGATCCGTATTGCCATAGATCCGGGTCATGGCGGAAAGGATTCCGGCGCATATGGTTTTGGTAAAAATGAGAAAGATCTGACCCTCAAGGTTTCCAAATATATAAAGAAAGAACTGGAAAAATACGAAAACGTGGAAGTTTTCCTGACCAGGACAGATGACAGATTTGTTCATAAGAACAAACGTACTACCATTGCCGTCGAAAAAAAAGCTGATCTTCTGGTGAGTGTACATTTTGATGCTTATGATCCGAGCTGCCTCTACCATTCGGGCAGCAGTGTGATCACACCGGTAATCGGCAGCTGGCATAAAAAAGAGGCTAAAGAGAGTACCAGACTCGCAAGAAGCATCCTGCAGTGCCTGGAGGATATCGGTCTGGATTACCACGGCGTGATCCGTAAGCGTTCAACCATCGGGGAACGCTACGAGGACGGGTCTCTGGCAGACTACTATGCCATTGTCCGTAACGGCATGTACAATAACCTTCCCAGTATCCTTGTGGAGGGAGCCTTTATCGACAATGACTATGACTTCCATGCATACCTGAGTTCGAATAAGAAGATGAAGAAGATTGCCAAAGCGGAAGCGGACGGCATCGCAAGATATCTGCAGCTTGTCAGAAAGTCAGACGGATCGGTACTGAAACCGGTTCTGCGCAAAGGGAAAAAGATGCGGATCAAGGGTGACAGGAATGCTTATTATTCACTGGCACGCAAGGCATACTATTACGAACAGTATCAGAAGATGATGAAGGCAGGCAGTGCACGTTTGAACAGCAATGAAAGTGCAGAAGATGAGCTGGCTGCAGATACGGGAATTACTGTAAAAACAGAGCAGGGAAGTCAACTGGTGGTAGTTCTTGGCCTGATCCTGGCAGTGATTTATACAGGAGAACTTTTTCAAAATCCGAAAATATTACAAAATTGTTAAAATTGTTAACAGACTTGGAAGTTTGTGATACAATAGTTTTAAATTGATGTAAAGGAGGGCCTTTTCGTTGTTAAAATATTGTATTGTAAAGAATCGAAAATCATTATTATCCGTATTAATGGTCCTGAGCCTGGCATTTTCCGTGTTCGCAGCGCCGGTGACCGCATTTGCTTCCGAGA
>CACZQE010000085.1 GCA_902783205.1 uncultured Lachnospiraceae bacterium
CATCCCTGTTCTCTTCAGACACAACAGGCTTGTCCGCTTCAGAGAACCGGCTTTCAGCATCTTCCGGGTTTGTGGTGACGGAATCCGTGTTTTCGGAGATCCCGTTTCCAGAGGCTTCCGGATCGGTGCCCGCGGACTCCGGGCTGGTGTCCGCTGCCAGGTCAGAGTCCTCCACACTTGCGGAACTATCCTCTTTCACTGTCTCAAGTGCGTTGCTGCCACTATCAGTCAGGACCAATCCTGCATCGTCGCCACTGCCGTCTCTGTTATACAATTCTGACTCCGCGAGAGCTCCCAGGTCAGTCGACGCTGCCATCGTACTGCCTGAGGAAACCACTGCACTGGTGTACTGCTGATAGCATTCTGTGCTATGAACATGCACTTCCTGCCCGCAGATGAGGAACTTCTCATAGCAGGACGCATCGTGATGATGGTTATCGTCCTCTGGTATTTCGCACACCAGCCTTTCTTCATAACAGGTGTCCGTATGCTCATGTGCCGTGATGCCGCAGGACGCCTCCTGCTCCATTGTAATCGCAGGGAGCACCAGGGCATAGGTTGTTACAAACACAACAACAGCCACAAAGCCGCTGACAGTTCTTGCCAACAACTGTCTGGTCCGGCGATTTCTGAGAATTTTTCTTATTTTTTCAAGTAAAGCTTTCATAATCAGGTCTTTCCGTCATCCCCGGGATGTAAAAGGTGATTCCGAATACATTGGGTAAGACTTATATGCTGTAACTGTAAATGTCGATCAGGCTGTTTTCCCCAAAAACGGGGTCTCCCTTGGAAAACATGGGAATAATAAGCTGATTTTCTAATACAAATGGTATTTTTATATAATGATAGTGTCGATATAACACACTATCGGATACTCTGAGACTATTATCAGCTGACAGTATACTCATCCCTCCACAAAAAAAGCGTCAAAGATTGCGCAATCTGATGACAGTATTTATTATTTAATGCTTAATTAACATATTTATTATATTTAGATTCCTCTTCAGACACACCGTTCATATACTTTTTAAAAATAACGGTTTCTTCCCAATACTCTACATATAAGCAAAGGCAGTGCGGTACTTTTCCTCAGGAATATTTTCAAAGATACAGTTCTGCAAAAGTGGATGGCGGCAATGCAATCATAATAGAGGGATCAAAACTATACCCCAAAAACTGTTGGAAAAACCACAGAACTTTGAATATTCTCAAAAAACCAGCCCCGCTGTGAGTATGTCTCTCACAGAAGAGCTGGTCCGTGTGTTGTTCTTGTTAATACATGGTTCTCAGTCTCTTTTTCATCACAAGACCTACACCTCCAAGTCCGATCAAGGTGATGCCTAAGAGATAAATCAGGTTGCTGCCGGGGCCGCCGGTGTTCGGAAGGGCTGCGCCGGGGGGATTCGGAACGATAAACTCCGCATTGCTCGTTTCTGTTGCCGCTGAATACCGCACACCTGTTATCGTACCTTCAGTACTAGTAATAGTTCCACCTGATACTGTAAAGGTTACTGGGGTAGAATTAGTAATGACATATCCTGATGGAGAAGATATTTCCTGCAACAGATACTGTCCATCTACAAGCCCAGTTAGGATAATGCCCGCTGTCGGCACCGTAAACTGACTGTCAGAATCTAACTCAGGAACGCTTTCATTGGATACATTAGTGAATGTACCACTACTGTCTGACCTATACATCATTTTAAATACTGCACCATCCAGATAGTTCGTGCTGTTTTCAGCATTATCCGTCTTTTTGATTACGACATTAATATTGTTTTCTGCTGCTGCCTGATTCGTGATCCTGATTTGTCCTTCCGTAATCCCTTCATTATTGGCATAAGTGGTCTGATAGCCTTCCATCTCCAATTCTTCAACATAATAATAGTAAGGCCGATCATTCGCATCAACAGCAGGCAAATCATATCCGGCCGCCTCATAATTATCTGGATTGCCTCCTGTTTTCCAGACCCTCAAATAATCCGGTGAACTAAGTACGAACGACTCATAAGCAAAATCATCATCTTCCACGATCTCTGGTTGAATCTCTCCTGCCTCTATGGATGGCGACTGTACTTTCGTCTTATTGTCATTCTGCCATAACCACGCAACTCCCGAATCATACTCTACTTCAACTCTCGCGCCTTCAGAAATACCATATAACAAGAGTTTTACGGAGTGATTATTCTCGTCAATGTTCCAGTATTCATAATGATCTGTGCTAATCGGGGTGCCGTCCGGCTTCGTAACTGTAAGTGACGTTAAATGCCCCTGCTCATTCTGCCAGCAGTCGTACCATTCGATTGCAGCGTTATAGCCGAGTACTTCTTTCTCCATAGTGACAGTCATATTACTGTAATCCGGACCCCAACCAGGATCTGCGATATGCATCTGGAAAGTAATATGATTGGCCGGAAGATCAGCGGGAAATTCCGTTTTTTTGCGTTTGAGAGTCACATTGACATTCTGTCTGCCGGTCGTGAGGTTCCCTCTTCTGTCAAGCCATACTTTCTTTACCGACAACTCCCCTTCTTTACTATTTACTATAGATGTCAGGGGCTCTGCGTTTTCCTCACCGTATACAGTTATGACCGATGTCTTACCTGAGCCTGTTTCTGAAACGCTGACCTCATAAATCGTGTCGTTCTGGATATACTCTTCGCCAGGTTTTTGCGTCTCCTTCATATAGTAGATTTTCGGAGCGGCCATGTTGTCAAACACAACCTTTCCATCTGACTCGGTCGTAATAACCTGTTCTACTCCGTCCAGACTTTTTGCGACCTTCGTGCAAGTCTCGTCAGTATATAGTGTAAATGTCGCACCCGCCAATGGACTGTTCGCAGCATCGACCTTCGTGAATTCAACACTGCCGCTCGGATGATGGACCTCGTTTGTAAAACTGACGAATTTGTCGGGAATCGGTGTTTGGAACGTATCATCCAAATAATATGTTTTTCTGAGATAAGGACGACCATGTTCGAGATTCACATCATCCGCATCGTACCAGTAGTCGAGCGTCGCCTGCATATAATACACTTTGGTGTCGAAGTCAATGTGATCATAATCTACGCCATCGAGTTTGTCTGTACGATCCTTAGGAATCTCCTTAATTACGTAGCGATATGTCATATCGCTTGGCGGGTTATCTGGTATTTCAATGGTGCCAAAGTTGATGTTGCCATCCTCTGTGACACCGGTCGTATATGTCCATGAAGGAACAGTCGTTCCGTTTTCGTATGTATATGTCGTCCCTATTTCCAATTTAGGACTCTCTGCCTTTCCGGTGCCAGAAGCACTGCCTTCTTTTGGCATCAGAGCATTTGCATTTTGATCAACCAGTGTTCCGTCAGAACTATATCTGCCATTCAATCCTATCAATTCAAACTGAAACTCGTCACGAAGCAGCCTTTCATCATCTTCAAGTCCATTAAGTGCTTTATGACCGGTAAAGTCAGCGGTAGAAACAAGATTATAATGAATATAGAGGTTTGACTCACCACCACCGCGTTCCAGATAGAACATATCAAAGGTATGATATGTCTCTGCTTTAAAACGCTTATGTCCGCTACCATCGCCGATGTCTTCCCAGTCATCTTCATTGTATTTTTCAGCGTTTCTGAATATATCATCCAGATATTTTGTTTCTTCAAAGGTGCCCGAATGACTGCCTCCTTTTTTGCCTGTGACCGTTACAGTTCCCTTTGCAAAATTGATATCTATTTCTGTACGGTTGTGAATACCCCCGCCATCACCGACCAGAACGCCATCCACATAGAGCCAGGTATCATCATCTCCAGAGAACTCAAACTGCATATCCTTATACTCCCCTTTCGGATTCAGCACCTGTCCATTCGCAGGCATTGAGAACTGAGTATTCATATGCAGTCCTGACCAAAACACTTGCTCGCCGAACGGCCAGAAGCCCCTTTTTTCGGTATCATCTGTATCCTGATCTGTAAGCGTAAATGTTTTATTAGTTGTATCAAAGTCTACCTTAAAATCACGGCTATCATATGTATAATATCCGTCCGGATCTACATAAAGAAGATGGTTTACCCCATCGTATCTGTCTTTTCCTTCGACCACATCACCATTAAAAAGATAAGCGAGAGAAGGATTAGTTGTTTCAGTTCCTTCATCAGGATTATTTGATAACGCAGGATATCCGTTTACAAGTTTACCCTGTACAAGGCCCTGGTTAGGATCCGCATTGCCTGTATAACTGTTTACGCCGCCTGAACCATTCTTATTTACTTTATGATAGTCGCCATCCATTAGCGAACCATCAATTACAGCATTGTCATTGGCCGGTGTAAATTTAAATATATGATTCTTATTTATACCTAAATTGTTTCCGTTTCCTATTAGGTGTTGTTTTCTCCAATCCTCACCATTATTCCAACCTGTATCATAGTTGCTCTCCGCCAATGATCCGTCAAAATTGTACCAGTTGTACTTCCACATATCGTTTTCATAAACCCCAGGCCACTGGTATCTGTTTGCTCTTTTCTTTCTATCTGAATCCACATAATAATTAAACAGGTCAATAGTTGTCCCTGTAGGATTTGGAACGGTTTGAACAGTTCCTTCAGAATTATGAACTGCATCCGTCTGGGCATCCGTCACGCGGATTGTGAATTCTGAACCATCCTTCATAGTGACCGTAAGGCGCTCTTCGCTCGTAAACGGCTGTACACTAATTAGAGCCCAGTCCCCGGCCTCTACCGTCTGCGCATTGATCTCTGCAATTTGCTCTTCTAGCAGTTCTGCACTGTACTGGCACTCCAGACCACGGCTCTCCTTAATCTGCCCAACTGTGGTATCCGCGTTAACCTTGCTGATATCCACAAGCTCCGGGCTGCTGAATTCCACGTTCGTCACATCCGCAACGAACTTTATTGCAACATCGCTGACCTCAATATCGCCCAGTGTGAGAGGCGTATTCGAATCGGAATTTACACCACTGCCTTCTGCCTCTTCATTTGCAGCGTTTTCCTCTGCATTTTCTGCAAATGCAGACTTGTTCTCCTCCGCATCTTCTGCGATTTTATCTCCATTTTCATCGGCGCTCGAATCCCCAGTTATACCCAGCACTTCTACAAGGTCTGTAAAACTGACAAATCCGCCTCCGGGCAGGCTGAATTCGTACATTTTTCCATTTATTTCCCAGTGGAAGTCCACAGTATACACCACTCCATATATTGAGAAGGATTCCGCTTCAAAGCTGATCTCGGTAGCGGGTTCGTTTTCTTCGTTTCCACTCCGGTCCTTATTGTCATCCTGATCTTCGTTGGTCTTGACTGTAGAATCAATCTGCTCCACGCCTTCTTCAGCAAAGTGGAGCACAGCAGGTTCACTCTGGCTTGCTTCCTTATCCATGGATGCTGCATCTTCCGAGCTGGTATTGTCATCGATGATCTGAATATTCACACTGACCGGAGCTGCGGGCTCAACCTTATGGGTTTCACCCTGGTCATTGTCCTCTGTGTCTTTTACAAGGATCTCGATATCAAAGAAACGGGATGCCTTCTGATCCACACTGGTTTTCTCATCTGCGGCGATCTGCTGTCCGGCCTGTTCAAGGCATGCCTCGTAAGCCTCCTTGTCTGTCTCTGCTGTGATCTCTCTGACAGAAAGTTCGGCATTTTCGGGGATTTTCGCTTCTTCCGTATAATCCAGTGTAATTCTGTACCCGTCGCCATCGGCGGTCAGGGTTCCGAATTTGAAGGGTCCGTTCTCAGTGTCTTCCGGAGTTGCCTGTTCAGAGGTGTTCCCTGTGGAGGCAAGGGCAGTTTCATCTGTGGCGGCAGTTTCTGAAGCAGTCGTTGCCGCAGCTGC
>CACZQE010000086.1 GCA_902783205.1 uncultured Lachnospiraceae bacterium
AGATAGAAATCCTTCTGACCAGGCAGGAAAAGCTTAAGTATGCCCTTGACAGGATCATTTCCATATACGGAAGGAGCGAGGAAAGAGTTCTGGATCTGGACAGGAGGGACGGCAGGGAAGGAGATGCCGCTACCGGTATGGTGGACCTGGAAGAGACAGCCGGAATGATCAGAAAGCATGATGTGGTATTCTGCGGGAAAGGAGCAGAGGAATGTACGAAGGAAAGATCAGGGTCAGTACAGACAGATTAAACAGACTGGCAGAAAGATTTTCTGATGATGTCAGGAGCCTGCGTTTTTTCCATGATGATCTGAGAAGTATTTCGGAAGAGAATCTTTTAAATAAGGCGGAAGCCTTTGAGGAACTGGAAGCCTGCATGACGGACCTGGAAAAACTGGACAGGATCCTGAAAAAGTCTGCAGAAATATATGAGGAAGGAGAGAGGCAGATCAGGAATCTGCTGTCTGAACTGTGATGGGAAAAGCAAATAAGGAAATAAGAGAAAAGATTGAAGAAATGGAATCCCTGCTGACCAGGATGGATGATACATTTTCCCATATCGGCAGGAACTGGGAGGGAGAAGCGGCTCTTAATGCAAAGGCACAGTTTATCTCTGCCAGAGATGATATGAGAGAGATTTTTCTGGAGCTGAAAGGCGGGGAGGATAAAGAGGCTTCGGAGAAGAAAACAGAGGAAGAACCCTTTGATGCTCTTTCGGATGAAATAATCTACTAGGAGGAAGTCAGGAAAGATGACATACCGGGATGAAAGGTGGAGCGCAGCTTCGGAGGAACTGTCTGCGGCAGGACAGAAACTGCGCCACTATGCGGATTATGAATATGAAGAGCTCCTGACGGCGGTCAATGATGCCTGGAGAAGCGATGACGCGGCAACATTTCTTGCGGCTTTAGTCACTGTAAAGGAGGAAATGAGCCGCATTTCAGAGGATATCAGCCGGGCGGCAGAGGCGCTTAAAAACATGCAGATACACATTTAAAAAATAAAAAACGGTCATTCGGGACAGAAAAATGGTCATTCAGGAAGTGAATGACCTCTTTTTTTTATGCCGTGTTATAGTCATGACAACAAAGGAAGCAAACAAAACAGAAACAAAAAAACAACACACAAAGCAATTAAGAGAAAGAGGAGAGAAATCATGAGAGAACGTATGAAAAGATGGATGTTAAAGGTTTTAATGGCAGTTTGCACATTCACGGCAGTACTTACACCGGTACAGTCCAACGCAGCAGTAAAGATCACTAAGGCAAAAGTACTTATTCAGTATCAGAACTATTTCAGGGACCACACATTTTATGACTGTGGATACGGACAGCGGCTCGCTTTCTTCGAAGGAAGATACAAAGTAGTCGACATCGACAGAAACGGTGTTCCGGATCTCATGTACAACTATCACGGCAGGATGATGTTATTCACTTACAACAAGAAGACGAAAAAAGTTGTCCGTGTTAAATACATGGCATCTCAGTCACAGTACAATGCACCCATGTATTACAACTCAAAGAAGAAGATGTTCGTTATGGTAACCTCCGATAATTACGGAAGCCAGACTTATCGCTTCTTCAAGCTTTCCGGAACAAAGGTAAGCAGCAAAGGCACCTGCAGCTGCACAAACAGCTCTTACGGAAAAACTGTTTACAGAGTCAAAGGAAAAGTGGTATCCCGCTCCAAATACAACAAACAGGTTAAGATCATGCTCAAGGGTTATGTAAGAACTGCATACTACTAAAATACAATTACATATGGATAAACATGAATGATATCTTAAAGATGGATCGTATTTCAGTACAGAAGGGAACTGTTTATGCAGTTCCTTTTTTTTTACGGCTATCCGGGTTCTTGCGCAAAACTAACAAATAAATGCAAAAAAGCAACAAATACTTGACTTTTTTAATAAAATATTAATAAAATAATATGGGAGGTTATGATGATGACAATAAAACGTTTTTTATACTGTTTGCCGGTTTTTGCCATGCTGCTCGTTCCCGCCTCGGATGTACATGCAATCAAAAGAGTCGCATCAAAACGTAAGAATATAACACATATCCAGCTTTTTCATGTGTACTCTGAAGAATATGAAGGTAATAATCTAAAGGGAAAAAAGATCGTAGAGTTTGGATTCGGCAAAGGAAAAAGCTTTACATTTTATGGTGTGGATGCAGATGCCCACATTAAAATAAAGAGCATGGACGGTGAAGTCATCTATGATAAAACACTTCCCGTTACAAGCAGGAATTTCAGCGGGAATCTGTGCCACCTGGAAATCCCGGATGAGGATATTAAAACCAATAAATACGGTGAAGAAGGAATTGCGGAGATTACTGCTACTTTAAAGGACGGCACTGTCCTCTATTACGGACCGAAAGAAACCAGATTATACAGATTGCCGACGAGTGGTTTTCGGGATAGAGAGGATCAGATTTTTCCCTCGGCTGCAGGTTTTGATTTCTTTGCAGCACATAGTGATGAAAAAAAGATCACGAATGATGCGTATCAGCGTCTGGGAAGCGTTCAGGGTATGGCATCTGATGACCAGGATCATCTTCTCTGCATCAATGCGGCAGAACCCGGTGCCAAAGGAAGATATACCCATATGATTATCTATTATACGCTGGGAGGGACTCCTGTATATCAGCCTGTTAATAAAAAACAGTTATGGCATGCCAATGATGCTACCTACTATAACGGAAAGTATTATGTTGCAGCAAATCAGAGCGGGGTTCCTTATGTAACCAGAATGGGAGTTACAAGACAGGGCAATTCTCTGAAGCTGTCTTATCAGTCATTAAAGCTGAATGCCAAAATGAAACGGTATGTAGGGAAAGATATTGCGGCTATTACTTACTGTAACGGAAAGAAATATAAAGGAAAATATCCGATATTTGTGTTCAGGAAGAAAGCATATCTTT
This sequence comes from uncultured Lachnospiraceae bacterium, assembly GCA_902783205.1. The sequence continues at coordinate 2,928 of CACZQE010000086.1, forward strand.
ATCGCTGCTATCTGAAAAACAATACTTTTTACTATTTGAACAGGATCAAAATCACAGGTATTTCATCAAATTTAATACCGCAACATGTAACTTACTATAATGATACCCTTTATCTTGGATATGCTCTGCTGAATGAACATGGAGACCAGACGAATCATCTGCTTGTTGCAACAGTCCCATACAAGAGTACGACCAAAAACAGGAGTATTAAAGTGAACTTTATTTGTGACAGGCAGTTCAACAATATGAAAGGCGTGGAGGTCGAAGGTATGGCTTTTAACCGCGGAATGCTTTACTACAATATGAATGGCCTTGATAAATATGGAAAGCAGATGGACTTTGTAGCAGTAGAACAGCGATAAGAGACTTAATGTTCGGGGAGAATAGATGAAAAAATTAATCACTACTTATATCTTTATTGTTGCAGCTTTAGCAGCTTTATTAACGCAGTCTTCGGAAGTTCGGGCAGCAGACATTCCGGATATACTATATGCTTCTTCCATCAGTACAGACCAGTCGGTTCCCTATGACCTCAGGGTCGGGGCAGGAATCCTGGGAGAAAAGTATCATATACTGGAAGGAGGATGTACTGACGGGACATATGCATATTTCTCCATGTGGAACGATAAGGAGGACAGCTGCAAGATCATTAAGGTAAGGCTGAATGATGGCAGAGCGCCTACTCTCATTAAAGTCTCCGCGCCCCTGAAGATTAATCACGGTAACGATATCACCTATAATGCAGACCGTCGTAAACTGATTATTGTTCACTGCCTTATCAAAGGCGCCCGGACCAAGGAAATTTCTGAACTTGATCCCGACTCCCTGACAGTCACATCCACCAAAGATGTGGTAATTCCGGATAACCTGCCCGGAGCGACAAAGAAGCAGATCAAGGCCATCGGAGGCTTTGACGGAATCAGTTACAATGCAAAAAAGAATCAGTACATTGTTCTTCTGAGTAAGGAGACCGGTGACTTCCTCCTGCTGGATAAGGATTATGAAGCGGTTCAGTATTATGATGTGAAGACTCGTTTCAACTATGTCAACCAGGGAATAGACAGCACAGATAATTATATTATCGTATCCAAGTCGCAGAATGTCTCCGGCAATCATAACGGCTACCTGATCTTTTATAAATGGGATGACGGAAGCTATGTGAAGAAGATTCTTCTCAAAGGAATGCGCTACGAGATTGAAAATGTATTCCACACCGGTCAGACATGGTACGCTTCCTGCTATGCTCATGACAAAGAAACCAGCCAGATTCGTTTCGGCTACCTTTATACCATAGGTGAAAAGATTGCCGTTACAGGCGTAAAACTAAATAAGTCTTCCATTACTTTGAAACCGATGGATACTGCCGTTTTATCGGCGACAGTTGAACCCAAGGAGGCTGAAAACAAAGCTGTGACATGGTCTTCCTCAGATCCTTCAGTTGCAAGCGTTTCACCCGACGGAACAGTGACCGCAATCAAAACAGGTAAGACAGTGATACTGGTTCGTACCAGACAAAGTCACTATGTTGCCCGCTGTACTGTGAAGGTGGAAATTCCCGGACTTAAGACTCCTTCTTCCCTGAAAGCGGCCCGCAAGGGAAAAAGGAATATCAAAGTGACATGGAAAAAGACCGGCAGCCCGGATGGGTATGAAATCCAGGTTTCCAGAGCTTCTTCCTTTGCCGATTCTTATACGGTACGTGTCGGAAAGAAGGCCAAAAGCCGTCTTTTCAAAAATCTCGTTCTTAGGAAACATAAGTACTATATCAGGATGAGAGCTTATAAGAAGGTGAACGGAACAGTCTTTTATTCATCTTACACATCGGTAAAGACGGCCAGGACAAAATAGACCGGTCCGGCCGCCTGATCATCAATAGTATGGAATAAGCACAAAAAAGGAGGTGTCGCAAAAAGCGGCGCCTCTTTTTCTTGGTGTTGGAAGGAAAGATAATTAATAATCGTCCGGGAGTCGCAGTAATCGGCCAGGGGCTGTTCTGAGGAAACGGGAACTGCTTACAGCGAGTAAGATCCGTTGCGGGTCCCGCGACGTTGTCTGAACGAAGTGAGTTTAGGAGCGGGGCCCTTTAGCAACGGATCGCACGAGAGCCTAAGCAGTCCGTTTCCGAAATCTGCACCTGCCGATACTGCGAAATACCGGACGATTTTTAAACCTGTTTTTCCATAAAGCAAAAAGGGCCGCCGCATTTGCGACAGCCCTTTTTCAGTATTACATGAACTGATAGAGATCAGGTCCGATATTCATTTATTTTTTTCTGTGGACCTCATCGTAGATATCCGTTACTTCTTTCGGCGGAGCCTCTGTCAGAAGGCTGACAACCACATTTACGATCAAGCTGATGATAAATGCGGGAAGAAGCTCATAGATGGAGAGGATCCCGCCCATGGGGCCGATGAGGAACTTCCATACGAATATCATAATGCCGCCTACGATCAGACCTGCTACAGCCCCCTGGCGGTTGGAACGTTTCCAGAAAAGAGCCAGAAGCATTGTAGGTCCGAAAGTAGCACCGAATCCTGCCCATGCAAAGGATACGACACGGAATACGGAACTGTTGGGATCCCATGCCAGAACGATCGCGATCAGGGCGATAATGATAACGGTTGCTCTTGCTACGATCATGGATTTTTCCTGACTTAATTCAATACCGAAGAAATCCTGCATCAGATCCTGAGAAACGCTCGATGATGTAGCCAGCAGCTGTGAATCAGCAGTGGACATGGTAGCGGCCAGGATACCTGCCAGAATGATACCTGCAGCGAAGGCCAGGATAATGCTGTGCTGACTCATCAGAGTAGCCAGCTGGATAATTATGGTCTCGGATTCCGAAGAAGTCGTCAGGAAGGGAATAACTCCTGTCTTGGAAACGCTGAATCCGATCACACCGATCAGGATGGCAACACCCATGGAGATTACAACCCATACGGCTGCGATCCGACGGGAAATCTTAAGCTCGTTCTCGTCACGGATACCCATGAAACGAAGAAGGATGTGGGGCATACCAAAGTAGCCGAGACCCCATGCCAGCGTGGATGCTACAGGCAGCGGACCGTAGGAACCGGCCGTTCCCTTCAGCCAGTTTTCCGCAACGGTAAGATCCACTGCAGTCGGGTCAGGAGCCACATAACCCTGTCCCAGGTTCAGATATCCGGGCAGAGCCCGTGCATTTTCTATAACAACGCCCATTCCGCCGGCGAGGTTGATACCGAAGAAGACGATAATCACCAGGGCGATGGACATGAAAATACTCTGCACAAGGTCTGTGGTTGATACGGCCAGGAATCCGCCCAGGGTAGTGTAGGAAATAATGATGACAGCGCCGATCAGCATGGCGATGTGATATTCAATACCGAAAAGAGTATAGAAAAGTGTTCCTACAGCTTTGAAGCCGGATGCAGTGTAAGGCACGAAGAATACCAGAATGATCAGGGCCGAGATCAGAGACAGTACATGTTTTTTGTCTCCGTAACGGTTAGAGAAAAATTCCGGAATAGTGAATGCATCGATTCTGGCTGAGTATCTTCGGAGCAGCTTTGCCACAAAGAGGAAGTTCAGGTAGGTACCGACTGCCAGTCCGATGGCGGTCCAGGTAACCTCTGCCAGTCCGGCTATATAAGCCAGTCCGGGAAGACCCATCAGCAGGTAGGAGCTCATATCCGAAGCTTCCGCGCTCATGGCTGTTACCAGCGGTCCCAGTGTTCTTCCGCCGATATAAAATCCGCTGGATGTATCGGTAGCACCTTTACGGTTAAAAAAGACACCGATCATCAGCATGGCGAACAGGTACAGGACCATAGTGACAGCAATAATTAGTGTTGATGTGTTCATGGTTCTCTCCTTTTCATAAATTAGATAAGCGTTTTTTTAGATATTTCGCCTTATCTGTATAATACACTTGACTAATATAACATAGAATTATGAAAGATGAAAGAAGGAAAATGCAATCCTGCAGGATTTAAAGGGACAAAAATCATTTTACAAATCCATGAAACGTCTATATAATAGGAATATTGCAGGAATGTTCATCCGGAGGATTAAATTATGAGTAAGAAAAGCAGAAGCCTGTCAGAAATCCGAAGCGATCTTGATATGGTGGATTATAAAATAGCAGATTTGTTTGAACACCGGATGGCCATTGCCGCCGAGCTTGCCATGGAGAAGCAGAAGACCGGAGAGCCGGTCTATGACAGGAACCGGGAAGACGAGAAACTGGCGGATATCACCAGAAACAAGTCAAATCCTTTCCTGGTCAAAGGTCTGGAAGAAGTATTTATCCAGATGATGTCCATCAGCAGGAAATACCAGTACCACCTGACCAACCGCAGGGACCGCTATATCGAAAACTATTTCACGGAAGTGGACAGTCTGGTCATGTTCCCGGATACCCGGGTCGTCTATCAGGGAGTCCCGGGCGCTTACAGCGAGATTGCCTGTGAAAAGTTTTTCGGAGAAGGGATTGACCATTACAATGTGCCGGATTTCAAAGATGTGGCCCTTGCCCTCAATAACGGAGACGCGGATTACGGCGTCCTGCCGATTGAGAATTCCTCCGCCGGAGACGTCACAGGTGTCTATGATATCCTTCTGGAAAATGATGTCTGCATCGTGGGGGAAGTGTTTGTAAAAGTGGAGCATTGTCTTCTGGGCATTCCCGGCAGTAAAAAGGAAGAGATCAAAGTGGTCTATTCCCATCTGCAGGGTCTGATGCAGTGCGCTCCCTATCTGGAGAGACTGGGAGCCGAGAAGATCAGTGTGTCCAATACTGCTCTGGCAGCGGAGAAGGTGGCCGGGGACGGAATCTCTTCCCACGGCGCCATCGCCAGCTCCCGGGCGGCAAAACTCTACGGCCTTGAGATACTTGAAGCAAATGTCAACTTTGAATCGGAAAATGTGACCCGCTTCGTAGTCCTGTCCAAAAAGCGCCAGTACACTTCGGACGCGGGCAAGATCAGCATATCCTTTACCCTGCCCCATGAGAGCGGGACCCTTTATAACATTTTGTCACATTTTATCTATAATGACCTGAATATGTCCCACATAGAGTCTGTTCCGATCAACGGAAAGCAGTGGGAGTACCGCTTCTATGTTGATATCAGCGGCAATCTCCACGACCCGGAGGTACGCAATGCCCTGCAGGGAGTAAGAGCGGAAGCTGCTGAATTTAAAATACTGGGAAATTATTAGGAAAGTTATGAGCCAGGATAAAACAAATACGAAAAATAATCAAAACAAAAGTGTATGGATCAGGCGCATGTCTTCAATTTTACTGCGACTGGCAGCAAGTGCTGTCCTGATTTGGGGGGCAGTCTATCTATGTCTTCATTTCATGGAGTATCAGCGCAGTGCCGTTAATCAGGTGAATAAATACAGGATCGACCAGGTTGAACAGATGTCCGATGACACAATGGTCTGGCAGAAGTTCAGAGCCCGTCATAAGCATCTGCGAACGGTTCGTGTTTATTTCGGCAATGACTATGCCGGCGCATCGGGAAAGGTCGTTCTGGAAATCCGGAGAGACAGTGACGGAGCTTCTCTGGCAAAGATAAAAAAGAAAATCAGTGAACTGGGTAATTATGAATATACAGAGTTCAACACTGACCTGATTCTTGAAAAGGGAGAATACTATTCCATCTTCCTTACCGGAGAGAAGATCGATCCGGGCAAAGGCCCCCTTCTTTTCCAGTGGAAAACCAGGGAGGCAGGATTCAAGGGCAAGATGCGGATTAATTATATTACCCAGAAGAAATACCTGGTGGCAAAACTCTACTATCCGGTAACCATTTACCGCCAGTGGGCGGGAATCGGCCTGTCAGCGCTGATTCTAATCTTTCTGCTCTGGTTTCCTCTGCCCCTGCCTGAAAAGTGGAAGAAGAAGATCGGTTATGTTCTGGCCGGTCTGTCCCCCCTCTTTATTTTCTGGGTGGTGGAACGGTTTACGGATAATCCTCTGACAGGTATCCGCCTGCCGGAGTTCTTCCTTAATATAATCCTTTATTATATGTTTTTCGGCCTCCTCTACGTTATCACCAATTCAAAACGTATGGCGGTGACGATCGGCTGTGTATTCTGGTATATTGTCGGTCTGGCCAACTACTATGTCTTAAGCTTCAAAGGAGCACCCATTGTTCCTTCCGATATGATGTCAGCCAGAACGGGATTTTCCGTGGCGGGAAATTACAGTTACACTATCCAGCCGGTCTTTGTATGGAACCTGATCTTCACCCTGCTGTTCCTGGCAGTTCTGTGGAGATGTCCCAGCAAGAGGCAGAAGACGCTGAAACTGCGGATCATTCTCCTGGCCCTCGTGGTCACCCTTTCCGTGATCCTGGGACATTTTGTAGTGGAACAGAAAACTTTCAAATCCTTCGGGATCAGGAACAATGTGTGGGACCAGAAAAAGGGATATGCCAAGAACGGATTTTTCTTCGGCTTTGTGTTGAACATGAATTCCCTTGTCCAGGAAAAACCTGCCGACTACTCGGCGGACGCGGCGGAAGATATCGCCCTCAAATATGAGGAAATCTATGCCAACAGAGATAAGGATAAGAAAAAGGGCAAACTGGTACCTCCAAAGGGACAGAAACCAAATATAATCTTCATTATGAATGAAGCCCTGGCTGACCTGTCCGTTGTCGGTGATTTTGAGACCAACAAGGACTATATGCCCTATATCCACAGTCTTAAAGAGAATACCATCAGAGGCTCCCTCTACATGTCCATCTTCGGATCGGGAACCTGTAATTCGGAGTTCGAATGTCTGACCGGAAATACCATGACCTTCTTAAGAAGCGGTATCATTGCCTATACCCAGGTCATCCGGTCCAGAGTGCCAAATGTGACCTGGAACCTCAAAAGTCAGGGATACAACAGATGCCTTGCCATGCACCCCTACCTGGCCACAGGCTGGAACCGGATCAAGGTGTATGAAGACATGGGATTCGACCAGTTCCTTTCGGAGACATCCTTTGAGAAACCTCTCATGTACAGAAAATACATTTCAGATGAATCGGATTTTAAAAAGATCGTAGAAATGTATGAAAAGAGGGTCAATCCCGATGATCCCTTCTACCTTTTCAATGTCACCATGCAGAATCACGGAGGTTTTGACAAGGAATACGATAACTTTACCAATGAGATCCAGATTACGGATATCCATAAGAATGAACAGGCAGAGCAGTATCTGTCCCTGGTAAAGAAGTCCGATGAGGCCTTTAAGCAGCTGACAGATTATTTCTCAGAGGTGGATGAGCCGACCATCATCGTCATGTTCGGTGATCACCAGCCGGCAGTTGCCAGCAAGTTCTATGAGAGCGTCATGGGTAAAACGGACGGAGAACTGAAAGGGGAGGAACGTTTTCTTAAATATCAGACTCCTTTCATCATCTGGACCAATTATGATATCAAAGATACCAGGATCAAGGCCATGAGCGCCAACTATCTGGGCGCTTATGTCATGAAGGAGGCGGGTCTGAAGATCACGCCTTACCAGCAGTTTATACTGGATCTGAGGGAGAAACTTCCCGTGATCTGTTCCATGGGCTGCCTGGATAAAGACGGAAATTATTACAAGAGCGGCCTTGATTCTCCCTACAGCGACCTGGTAAAAGAGTATCAGATCCTTCAGTATAACAACCTGATCGATACCCGCAACACGGTGGATTCCTTCTTCTATCCGAAATAGAGGCGGAATCGGAGGAAAATGAAATGAAAGGCAGATTATTTACCGGACATCCGGCAGCAGTACCGGCAGTCCTTCTGGCCCTGATCATGGCCATGCTTCTCCTGGCAGGATGCGGCAGGCCCGAAAAGAAGCAGAAGTCTGCGGAAGAGACGACCCGGATAGAAGACATGAATCCGGAGAACATAGACCGGATCACCATGGAAGGAATTGTGTCGGACATTCTGTCCCGTATGACCCTGGAGGAAAAAGTAGGCCAGCTTTTTATCGTGTCTACGGATTCTCTGGATTTCGATGCGGAGACGGAAAAAACAGACCAGATGATCGAACGTCTGGAAAAATACAAACCCGGCGGTGTCATATTCTTTTCCTTTAATATTAAAGACAGAAAGCAGCTGACCAAATTTATCACAGATATGCAGGCAACGGCATCGATTCCTCTTTTTATAGCGGTCGATGAGGAAGGCGGAAATGTTTCCCGCGTCGCATCCAATGACAAGATGGGTCTGGAAAAGATTGCCTCCATGTCTGAAATCGGACAGACCGGAGATTCCAGGGAAGCATACCGGGTGGGAGAGACCATCGGATCCGGCATCCACGAACTGGGATTTAATCTTGACTTTGCCCCGGTGGCTGATGTCAGGACCAATGAAACCAATACCGAAATCGGTGACCGGAGCTTCGGATCGGATCCGGCCCTGGTGTCGGAAATGGTCAGCATGGAAGTGAAAGGTCTGCAGTCACAGGGAGTGTCTGCGACACTGAAGCATTTCCCGGGTCAGGGAGATACCGGCGAGGATACCCATAAAGGTTATGTGGACCTCGATACGAATATCGACCGCCTGCGGAAAGTGGAGTTTAAGCCTTTTGAGGCGGGAATTAAAGCAGGGGCCGACTTTGTGATGGTTTCCCATGTTTCCGTGAAGGCTGTGACAGGACAGGATGTGCCTGCTTCACTGTCAGAACTGATGGTCTCTGACATTCTGCGGGATGAGCTGTCCTTTGATGGGATCATCATTACAGACGCACTGAATATGAAAGGAATTACCAAGTTTTATGATTCCCTCCAGGCTTCCCAGATGGCAGTGGAAGCCGGCAATGATATGATTCTGATGCCGGATGATTTTGTCACTTCCTGTGAGGGACTGACTGAACTGGTGGAGGAAGGGACTGTTTCCGAGTCGGTGATTGACCGGGCGGTTTCCAGAATTCTAGAAGTAAAGATTCGCAGAGGGATTCTGCCCCTGACTTCCGATATGGTCCGAAGCAGCGGCGGAGAGGAATAGATGTAAGGAGGATATGAAGATGAACGACAGATATGTTAGCCCGTTATCCGAGCGTTACGCAAGCAGAGAAATGCAGTATATCTTTTCACCGGACAAAAAGTTCAGAACCTGGAGAAAACTCTGGATCGCTCTTGCCGAGACAGAGTATGAACTGGGTCTTTCCAGCATAAGCCGGGAGCAGATCGAAGAATTGAAAGCCCACGCGGAAGACATCAATTATGATGTCGCAAAAGCAAGGGAGAAAGAAGTCCGTCATGATGTAATGTCCCATGTCTATGCCTACGGAGTGCAGTGCCCCGAGGCAAAAGGAATCATCCATCTCGGTGCTACTTCCTGCTATGTGGGAGATAATACCGATATTATCATTATGAGAGAAGCTCTCTGCCTGGTGCGCAGAAAGCTGATCAATGTGATTGCAGGGCTTGCGGACTTTGCCATGGAATACAGGACTCTTCCTACACTGGCATTTACACATTTTCAGCCGGCCCAGCCCACGACCGTTGGAAAGAGAGCCACACTGTGGCTGAATGAGCTCATGCTGGATCTTGAGGATGTGGACTATGTGATTTCCACACTCAAGCTGCTTGGGTCCAAGGGAACCACCGGTACCCAGGCAAGTTTCCTGGAACTTTTTAACGGTGACCATGAGACCATCCGCAAGATTGACGGCATGATTGCCGAGAAGATGGGATTCGACAGCTGCGTGCCTGTATCCGGACAGACCTATTCCAGAAAAGTGGACAGCCGTGTCCTCAACGTGCTGGGAGGCATTGCCCAGTCAGCTCATAAGTTTTCCAACGATATCCGCCTTCTTCAGCATCTGAAGGAAGTGGAAGAGCCATTTGAGAAACATCAGATCGGTTCCTCGGCCATGGCATATAAGAGAAATCCCATGCGCAGTGAGAGAATCGCTTCTCTTGCCAATTATGTAATGAGTGATACAATGAATCCGGCCTTTGTTGCTTCTACCCAGTGGTTTGAGCGTACCCTGGATGATTCCGCCAACAAGAGACTGTCCGTTCCCGAGGGATTCCTTGCCATTGACGGCATCCTGGATCTCTACCTGAACGTAGTGGACGGCCTTGTGGTATATCCCAAAGTAATCGAGGCCCACCTGATGCGGGAGCTGCCCTTTATGGCAACAGAGAATATCATGATGGACGCTGTGAAGGCAGGCGGTGACCGCCAGGAACTTCACGAGAGGATCAGGCAGCATTCCATGGCAGCCGGAAAAGTGGTAAAAGAGGAAGGAAAGGAAAATGACCTTCTCGAGCGTATTGCTGCTGACCCGGCGTTTAATATGACCATGGACCAGCTTAAAGCAATCATGAAGCCAGAAAACTTTGTGGGAAGAGCGCCGGAACAGACTGAGGAATACATCAATGGATTTATCAGACCCGTGCTGGAAGAAAACAAAGACCTGCTCGGACTGGAGTCACAGATCAATGTGTGATGAGGTTGCCCTTTTATGAGTAATAAGCATGACGCAAAAAAAGTAAATACCGAGAGCAACGTAATGACCCAGGCCGCCTTTCTGATGGGAGCGGGCATCATCACAAGGATCATCGGGATCCTTTACAGAAGCCCTGTTACAAGTATCATCGGAGATGTCGGCAACGGTTATTACAGTTTTGCCGTAAATATATATACCATGATCCTGCTGATCTGCTCCTACAGTATCCCTATGGCAGTGAGTAAGGTTGTGTCAGGCAAACTGGCATTAAGACAGTACAGAGATGCCCATAAGGTCTTTTACTGTGCCCTTTTCTATGTGGCCGGCGTGGGAGGCGTGGCATCCGTCGCCACATATTTCCTGGC
>CACZQE010000087.1 GCA_902783205.1 uncultured Lachnospiraceae bacterium
CAGACGCCTTCTTCAGTTTCCCTGCTTTCAGGTACTTTTCCAGCTGCTGCTCTGTTTCTTTCAATTCCTGCTCCAGAGCACTCTGTCCTGCCGGATGGAGATAGGAAGAAAGCTTCACCTTGGAAGCTGCTTCATCCATCAGGTCGATCGCTTTGTCAGGCATGTACCGGTCATTGATATAGCGCATGGAAAGATCCACCGCTGCTTCCAGGGCCTGATCCGTGATCTTCACCTGATGATGCTCTTCATAATCCGGACGCAGCCCTTTCAGGATCTGAACAGATTCCTCCCTGGTCGGCTGCTCCACATAAACAGGCTGGAACCGTCTTTCCAGGGCGGCGTCTTTTTCAAAATACTTCCGGTATTCATCCATTGTGGTGGCGCCTATGATCTGGACTTCTCCCCTGGTAAGGGCAGGTTTCAGGATATTGGCGGCATCAATGGAGCCTTCTGAGCCACCGGCGCCGATCATGGTATGGATCTCATCCATGAACAGAATGATGTGCCCGTCTTCCGACACCTCCCGGATCACTTTCTTGACACGTTCTTCGAATTCGCCTCTGTATTTTGATCCTGCCACCAGGCCGGGAAGATCCAGAGAAAGGATCCTCTTGTCTGCGATCGGACCGCTGACTCCGCCGGAGACGATTCTCTGCGCCAGTCCTTCCACAATAGAGGTCTTGCCGACGCCGGGCTCTCCCACCAGGCACGGATTGTTTTTCGTCCTGCGGGAAAGGATCTGGATCATCCGCTCGATCTCCTGCTCCCTTCCGATGACCGGGTCAAGTCCGCCGTCTCTTGCCATGGCACAAAGATCCCTGCTGAAATCAGCCAGGATCTGCTCTCCCTGTTTCTGGGGAGACTGTGCTTTTTCCGCACTCAGTTCCGCTTTATGCTCCCTGGGATCTTCCCCCATAGCGGAAAAAGTGTCTGCCATGATCTTCTGCCGGTTGCCCCCCAGGACAGTCAGGACTCTCAGGCCTGCACAATCCTGCATTTTCAAAAGTGCCAGGAGCAGATGTTCTGTTCCCACATTCTGTGAATGGAACCGGTCCGCCTGTCTGCCGGCTTCCTCCAACAGTTCCCGGGCCGAAGGGGAATACCCCTCGCCCTCTGCCACTGCTGTGAAACTCCCCTGTTCAAAGGGATGATCCAGCATTTTCCTGACGCCTTCCGGCGAAATACCGTTTGCGGCAAGGATCTTCTGGGAAGTACTTTCCGATGCTTCGGCCAGTCCCAGAAGGATATGTTCTGTTCCGATAAACAGCTGCCCGTTGGAAGAAGCATATTCGCAGGCAGCTTCCAGTGCCTCGGCAGCCAGTCTGGTAAATGGTTTTTTCATACTGTTACTCCATATCATCATAGATCTCATCGATCAGTTTCTTGACTTCGTCCCTGGAGACGCCCTTCACGATCCCGCTGGCGATCAGCGGTTTTAACAGGCATCGCATTTTATTCAGGGAATTGATCTTATCAATATCCACCGAAACCACTGCTCCTCTTCTGCGGTCTACTTTCAGGAATCCATCCTGCCTCAGAGAGGAATAAGCTTTATTGACCGTGTGCATGTTCACACCGATATCATCCGCCATATTCCTGACGGAAGGCAGGGATTCTCCGTTTTTCAGTTGGGAAGTGGCGATTGCCACGATGATCTGGTTCCTCAGCTGGACGTAGATGGCTTCCTCGCTGTTAAAATCAATCTCTATCAACATAACAAACCTCTGTTTCTGAAACTGCTTCCGGGCAGTTCCCCTTTGGCTGATATATAGTTCTAACTGTTATATTGATGATATAACAGTTGACCTTTTATGTCAATTCACCTCTTCCGTCCGTCTTCGTCGTTAAGGTGGGCAAATGCTCTGCAAAACCCTTCTCAAATCGGGCATTTGCGGAAACAGGGAGGGTGTACCCTCCTCAGATCCAGCACATGGCAAAAACAAGGAGGGTGTACCCTCCTCAAATCAGTCACTTTGCGAAAACAGGGAGGGTGTACCCTCCTCAAATCGGGCACCTGACGTAAACAGGGAGAGTTTACCCTCCTTAAATCGGGCGACTGGCGAAAAC
>CACZQE010000088.1 GCA_902783205.1 uncultured Lachnospiraceae bacterium
ATCATGGAATTCTCCCACCACCGTTATGAGATGGTAAGGTCGGGAATTACGACTTACGGACTGTATCCTTCCGACGAAGTGGTCTTTGAAAATATGCTGATCAGACCTGCCATGACATGGAAAGCTCATGTGGTCAATATCATGGAGCCCGAACTGGGAAGGGGTGTCAGCTATGGGGCTACCTATATTGTGGACAGGCCCTGCAGGCTTGCAACCATTTCCATCGGATATGCGGACGGATATTCCAGACATCTTTCCAATAAGGGGGCAGTCCTTATCAGAGGAAAGAGAGCGCCTATCGTGGGAAGAGTCTGCATGGATCAGATGATGGTGGATATTACGGATATACCGGGTGTTGAGATGGAGGACGAGGCCGTACTGATCGGACAGGACGGGACAGAGAAAGTTACCGCCGATGACATCGCGGCCTGGACAGGGACTATTAATTATGAAGTGGTCTGTGCAGTCAGCCAGCGGGTGCCCAGAATATATCACGGAAAGAATTTATGAAAGATACCGATAAAAATAACACCAGGAAAATAGAATACTTCAGTCTGGAAGGCAGTCAGGGAGGCAACCAGGAGTGGTGCAGGGATTTCTGGATGTACCTTGGAGGATGCGCGGCCCTGGCGGCCTGTGACATGTCGATCTGTCTGTGGCAGAACCACGGAATCAGTGACTGCATCCCCTTTGAGGAAGGTATCAGGACAAGAGAGGATTATGTGCAGTTTTCTACTGTTATGAAGCCATATATCCATCCCAGGATCAATGGCGTCACAAAGTTGTCCATCTTCACCGAAGGATATGGAAAGTATTTAAAAGACCGGGGTCTGGAAAGCTCATTTTCAGTCTGCCCGGGCGAGGAGAGCGCGGACAGCGCATATGCCATGATCGAGGATTCGGTCGGAAGGAATCTTCCGGCGGCCTGTCTGATCCTGCGTCACAAAGACCCTTATTTCAAGGATCTCAACTGGCACTGGTTTTCTGTCACCGGCTGCAGCCGGGAGGGGGACAGAAGGTTCATTTATTTCCATACCTACGGAGCGGAGGAAAAGGTAGATTTCGACAATCTGTGGAATACGGGATTTCGCTACAGAGGCGGGCTGGTGACAATAAAAAAAGTGTGGAAACCGTGAAATTTCCACACTTCATTTGCTATACTGGTATAATCGTAATTACAGAAGATACTCCGGTAAATCAACGCCATAAGGATGGAAGTTGAATCCGATATGCTCAAGAGTAATGTGCTCAATACCGATCTTTGTAAATGTCATCTGTTTCATATGATTACCTCCCTTTATGAATTAGTACGACTTAATTATCTTTATTATAACAAAGCAAATATGAATAATACAGAAGTTGACTGAAAAATTTATGTTTAATTACTGTCATTTTTTGTACTGCAAAAATGCTTTGGCAGGTAGCTGTTATGAAAGAATGGTTTGATATTTTAAATGAAGACGGGACTTTATCCGGAATAAAAAAAGAGCGGGAGCTGGTCCACAGGGATGGTGACCTGCACGGGACCGTGCACATCTGGATCGTGCGGCCCGGAAGAGAATCCGGCGGCGGAAATGAAGACCGGGAAATCCTGCTGCAGAAGCGCAGCCGTAACAAAGACGCCTATCCGGGATGCTATGACATTTCCTCCGCAGGGCATATACCTTCCGGAGAAAGTGCCATTACGGCAGCCCGGAGGGAACTTTTTGAGGAACTTGGCATAGAATCGGTTCCGGAAGATTTTGTAAGGATCGGCTCCCTTAAATATGAATTTAAAAGGGTCTTTCACGGAAAGCCTTTTCATAACAGGGAGATCAGCCAGGTTTATGTATATGAAAAGCCGGTGGAGATGGAGAAGCTCAGGCTGCAGGAGGAAGAAGTGGAAGAGGTCAGGTGGATGACCATAAAAGACTGTTTTGCAGAGGTGCGGGCAGGAAATCCGGGTTACTGTATTATCGATGACGAGCTGAGCCTGCTTCTGGAAGGCCTTGAAAAAATACATTCTGATAAGTAAAAAAAGGGTATCACCGTAAAAAGTGATACCCTTGATCTTTTTATATACTTGTCAGACTAATCCATCCAGGCTGCCTTTTCCCAGATCTGCTCCTCGGTCAGGGAGAAGTTCTCGGCAATGATGATGGCCATATCCATGAAATGGTTCTTCATCTGGGGAAGATCCGGATACTCCATGAAGAGCTTGAGCAGCTTCTTGATCCAGATAACGCCTCTGTAATCAAAAGGCGGCTTGTCCAGGATATCTCCGACCTGTCCCGGAAGAATCTTCATCCAGATACTCATACGGGCCAGAAGATGCATGGTAAAGTAGACCTGTCTGGTGGAACCGTACTCGGCAGTGTTGGTATAATGTTCACCGTAGTAGCGGATATTGTTCACTGTCTCCTTTTCCATGATATGGACTTTGTTCTTGCCGGTATCGTAGTCAAGGCGGATGCCGTACTTATGCTTAAGCCATGCGGCGTATCCTCTGCGCTCGGCATGGTACTCGGACCAGTGCTGGAAAAGCACGGTTTCCTGGCTGCCGAACATTTCCCGGTAGGATGTCAGCTGATTGACCCGGGCATAATCGATATAATCGCAGATGTGGGTCAGCTCATGAAATACCAGCCGGTAGATCTCATAGATCGGGCTCCTTCTGAGGTAGGGCTCCTTAAAGATCAGGGTGAAAGGCTCTTTCATGTCCTTGGGATACTTCATGCAGGCCGCCACATGCTTCCAGTTCTTACGGGCAGTCGCACTGTCGATACTCTGGATATCCTCGTCATTGAACCCATACTTCTTCTGTGTTGTATACATATCATCTGTCAGTATGATCTGAACGTTCAGATTTTTGATTTTGAAAAACCGCGTATAGGAATTCATGATCCTGCGGATGGTCGGCATCATTGAATTGCCGCCAGAGTACAGATTAGCCATTAGATACTCCTCCTCATACAGGCTAATTATATCATGTCAGCCTATTTGCGTCAAAACATTTCAGAAAAATTGTAATTATTTGCCGAAATGTGTGTTATACTATCCTATGTCAGTAATTTAGTTAGGTAAAGAAAGGAATTATCATGACTGTTCGTATTGGAATTTTAGGATATGGAAATCTTGCAAAAGGCGTGGAGAGCGCAGTGAAACAGAACGATGACATGGAGCTTGCGGCTGTCTTTACCAGGAGGGACCCGTCATCAGTTTCCATCCGTACGGAGGGCGTTGGCGTCTACCATGTGGATGAAGTGGAAAAGTTCAGGGATAAGATTGATGTGCTGATCCTCTGCGGCGGCAGCGCTACAGACCTTCCGGAGCAGACACCTAAGTATGCTTCCATGTTCAACGTGATCGACAGCTTCGATACCCATGCCAGAATACCGGAGCATTTTGCCAATGTGGACGCGGCAGCGGCTGCGGCAGGCAAGATCGGTATTATTTCCGTGGGCTGGGATCCGGGTATGTTTTCCCTGCTCCGCATGATTTCAACAGCAGTTCTTCCCGAGGGAGAGAACTATACATTCTGGGGCCGGGGCGTAAGCCAGGGTCACAGTGACGCCATCAGACGGATTGAAGGTGTTGTGGATGCCAGACAGTATACGGTTCCGGTACCGGCTTCTGTCGATCAGGTAAGAAAGGGTGAGAACCCCGAGCTGACAACCAGGCAGAAGCACACAAGAGAGTGCTTCGTAGTTGCTGAAGAAGGGGCGGATAAAGAGCGGATTACCCGTGAGATCAAAGAGATGCCCAACTATTTCGCAGATTATGATACAAGTGTTACATTTGTTTCCCGGGAAGAACTGGCAGCAGAGCATGCCGGACTGCCTCATGGCGGCTTTGTTTTAAGAAGCGGCGTGACCGGATGGAATAAAGAGAACAAGCATATCGTGGAGTATAATCTGAAGCTTGATTCCAATCCGGAGTTTACCGGAAGTGTTCTTCTTGCCTATGCGAGGGCGGCATACAGGCTGAACAGGGAAGGACAGAAAGGCTGCCGGACTATTTTTGATATTGCTCCGGCCTATATCAGCCCCATGGATGGAGAACAGCTGCGTAAAAACCTGCTGTAGTAAGAGATTTTTCTGCAATTAAGGCAATTTATACATATTTAATAGTTGATTTATTTATCAAAAGTGTGTAATATAATATTTAGGAAATTGTAAGAATTTCCTTCTTGGATTATCTATGCG
>CACZQE010000089.1 GCA_902783205.1 uncultured Lachnospiraceae bacterium
ATGATGATATCTCCTGCAGCGATGCCTGCCTTCTCAGCAGGTGAGCCTTCGGTGACAGCCTTAACATAGACACCTGCCGGCATGTTGTATGCTTCCTGAACCTGCTTGTCGATATCTCCGCCCCGGATTCCCAGGAAAGCCGCTTCTTTTTCCGTGATGTTCTCAGATTCGATCAGATCGGCTAAGATGGACTTTGCCGTGTTGGAAGGGATAGCGTAACACATACCTTCCACAGCCGTGTCTTCCAGCTTGGAGTTATTGATACCGATCACATTTCCGTTGGTATCGATCAGGATACCGCCGCTGTTTCCGGGATTGATAGCCGCGTCAGTCTGAAGCAGTGTCATGTTTCCGTCAGTAAAGGATACCTGTCTGTTCTTGGCGCTGATGACGCCGGTTGTTACAGACTGTCCGTATCCAAGAGCATTACCGATGGCAATGACGGTCTGTCCAACTTTCAATCCGTCGGAGTCGCCCATGTTAACGACAGAAATACTGTCGATGGTCTCCTTGTCCAGATCGGAAAGATTCACACTGATCACCGCCAGATCCGCATCGGAATCTGTTCCCACAACCTGGGCCGGCGCCGTCTTGCCGTCCACAAAACCTACTGTCAGGTCGCTGCCGCCTTCTACCACATGATTGTTGGTGCCGATCAGAAGCTTATCTGCTGTCTTTTTGATAATGAAGCCTGAACCTGCGCCTTCTGTCTGGTAGGTTCCCAGACCGAAGTAATTGACGGATTCAAACATGCCGGTGATGGAAACCACACTGGGCATGGCTTTATCGACCACGGCAGTGATGTCATTATCCGACGCGGCAACCGTATCCGCGCTCTGGGATGTTGTCTTCGAGGATGAATCCCCGTTTCCGCCGTCCAGTCCGGATGACTGTTCTGTCGTTGAACCCATCCGTCTGTCCAGATAAGTACCTGCAACCGCGGAGAAAACCCCGCCGCTTACCAGTCCGAAAACCAGGGCGATCGCCACTGTCTTCATCAGGGTTTTCATGAAACCGCCCTTCTTTCTCGGTTTTTTTGCCGGTTTTTTCTCAGGCCCGGTCTCCACTTCCGTATAATATGTACCGCCATCTTCATAGCTGTTTCCTTCAAAGTCTTTCATTCTATATTCCGCTCCTTTCTTTTCTTTCATTGCTTCACTATGTTAACAGTGAAATGTGATCATTTTGTGTCGAAACCTTGATGAAATCTTGACGGTCTTGATTTTTCCCGTAAAAAAACTTATAATTGTATCAACTAAACGGCAGAGATCAAGGAGGCTCTTTCATGATAAAAGAAAATCAAAGACATCTGAACCGGCTTCATGTCGTTTTAGATGGTCTGGTCATATATGCAGCTTTTTGTCTCAGCTATTATATCCGCTTTGTCTGTCCCCTTTTCAAGTCTTTCTTTTTTCAGGGGGGCTACTGGCGAAAACTGATCCAGTACCAGGGAATGCTTCTTGTCCTGGTTCCCATCTTCCTAATCATATACGGCAGGCTGAATCTATATACCCCGAAGCGTTTTCAGCAGCATACGACCGAGTACATGCGCCTTTTCCAGGCCAACTCCATCTCCATGGTCATCTTTATCCTGGGCATTGTCTTCTTCCGGATCGAACACGTTCCGCGAAGCCTGCTCATTCTTTTTTATGTGCTGACCATGATCATGACCTTCACCGAGCGGGCCATGATCCGCGGTTTCCTGGAGGCAGGGCGCAAAAAGGGTTACAATCTCAAGCATGTCATCGTCATCGGCTTCAGTGCGGCGGCGGAGGCCTATATAGACCGGGTCATCGCCAACAGGCAGTGGGGATATCACATTCACGGTATCTTTGATGACAACATGGAAAATGATTCCGACTATAAAGGCGTCAAATGTCTTGGCGGCATCAGGGACTTAGATCACTTCTTCCAGCAGAATGAGATTGATGAAGTGGCCATCACCCTGAGCCTGAATGAATACTACAAGCTTGCTTCCATTGTTAAATTATGTGAAAAAGCAGGTGTTCACACGAAGTTTGTTCCGGACTATTATAGATTTATTCCTACCAACCCGGTGACGGAGGATTTGAACGGACTCCCCGTCATCAATATTCGGAATGTTCCCCTGACCAACACGGTCAACTGGGTTGTCAAGCGGTTGATGGATATTGTAGGATCCCTCATCTGCATCATCCTTTTCTCACCGATCATGGCCGTCACGGCTATCCTGGTGAAAAGGAGTTCCCCGGGTCCCATCATTTTTACACAGATCCGGATCGGGCTGCACAATCAGCCTTTTAAAATGTACAAATTCCGCTCCATGGGTGTCCAGACGGCAGAGAAGGAAGCCCAGGGCTGGACGACCAGCAACGACCCCCGGGTAACCCCCATCGGAAAGGTCATCCGCAAGACAAGTATCGACGAGCTGCCGCAGCTTTTCAATGTCCTCAAAGGGGACATGAGCCTGATCGGGCCCCGGCCTGAACGTCCTCAGTTTGTCGAGAAGTTTAAAGAAGAAATCCCCAGATACATGATCAAACACCAGGTCCGGCCCGGCATGACAGGATGGGCTCAGGTCTGCGGTTACCGCGGCGACACTTCCATCCGGGGCAGGATAGAGCATGATATCTTTTATATAGAGAACTGGTCTCTTTCATTTGATATAAAGATCCTGTTCCTGACAGTCTTTAAGGGATTTGTCAATAAAAACGCATATTAAACCAAAGAATTTTGTAAGATATTTTTTGGGATCATATAGTAATATATAAGTCCGTCCTATCCGAAAACCGGTGCAGGGCGGACTTTATCACGTAACAGAAAAGAGGTCTGATCATTATGCGATTTGAAGACGAAAATAAACGAAGCAGAAAAACAGGCGGCGGTATCAGCTACCGGGCCTCCGACAGGAGAAGCCGCAGGAAGCCCGTCCGCAGACAGAGGCCCGTAAGAGAGCCCGTAAGGGAAAGAGGGATCGATCCCGGTACTGATTCCGGCTTTGAACCCGGCAGTGATCTTTACGGGGACCGGGCAGCTGACACCTACAGGCAGCCGGAAAGGGCTTCAGTAAGTGCGCCCGCCAGAAAAAGGCCGCCCCGGCCGGCCGGAAAAAAGACAGGCAGAAAAAGGAAGTCCGGCTGTCTGGGCTGGTTTCTTTTCTTCCTGGCCCTGGCCGTTGCCGTAGTGTCCTTTACCATCTTCGCGCTCAACCACGCCTTTTCCGGTATGGAAAACAAGCCTGTTGAAGAGTCCCAGCTTGCTTTAAACAGCAAGGACCCCAACATGGATAAGTACCAGAATATAGTACTTTTCGGTGTGGATGACCAGGATAACCAGATTCATGATATCGGTTCGCGAACCGACAGTATCATGATCGCCAGCATCCATAAAAGGACAAAGGCAGTCAAACTGCTTTCCATCTACCGGGATACCTACGTCAGCATCGACGGACAGTATGACAAGATCAATGCCGCTTATTCCTACGGCGGTCCGGAAATGGCCATCCGTACCATCAACCGGAACCTGGATCTTGATGTATCGGATTATGTCACTGTCAATTTTAAATCACTGGCAGATGCGGTGGATATCCTTGGTGGTGTCACCCTGACCATCGAGTCCGAGGATGAGCTTAAGAATCTGAACGATTACATCGGCAACATGAACAAGATCAACGGCGGTAATTCCCCCAAGTTTGACGCGCCCGGCACCTATACCTTTGACGGCAACCAGGCCGTGGCCTATTCCAGGATCCGCTACATGGCAGGAGGAGATCATGCCAGGGCAAGCCATCAGCGTCTGGTAGTGGAAGCAATCATGAAAGGGGCAAAGAGCAAACCCTGGAAGGCCGGTGAACTGATCAGTACTGTTCTGCCCCAGTGCAGGACCAGCCTGTCGGAAAACGAGCTGACCAGAATGTCCATGGCTCTTTTCCTTTACAACACCAGTGATTCCCAGGCTTATCCCTTTGATTCTTCCGACAACCGTTACGGCGGCATCTACTACGGTTTCCCCCTGACTGTGGAATCCAATGTGAAGAAGGCCCATGCCTACCTGTTCGGAACTGAGGATTATGAGCCTTGTGATGAGCTGTTGAAAATCAGTCAGAAAGTGAAATATGTGACCGACGACCTGGGACTGACCCAATAGGCCCGTCAGTCGGCAGAAAGTACAAAAAGCGTCACAGTCAAATGACTGCGACGCTTTTTTATATGCTGTATATCAGTTCCTGACCGGTCCCGGTCTCTCCGGGTCCGTCTCACTCTTCCAGATAATTGAACTTGGGCGCGCCCTGGATCTGGCAGGACGTCCTTGTTCTTCTTCTGTTCTTTAAAATGTGGATATTGACGGGAACCGTATCTCCTCTCAGGACGATGTCCTCCACTGTCTCACCGGACAGGCCGCCTTCCTCGGTGACCATATCCGCGTATTCCAGTTTCAGCCATACATCGCAGAGACTTCCCAGCTCCTCCTGAAGTTCCAGGTCTGCCGGGTGCAGTTCCTCCTCGTTTTCCATCTGGGCAAAGCCTCTGGACATGAGGATGGGGATATTCAGCTCGCCCGCAAGCTTGCGGATTCCCTCCATCAGCAGAGGCAGCATTTCCTCTGCCTCCTCCACGGAAAGAATATTGTCAATATTGTCGATCACAACCACCGGTTTGTGGTCCGCATCCCTGACTACCGTGCGGATCAGTTCCACAAGGACATTGCCTGCCGAAGCATGTTCCAGATCCTCCACGATATCAGCCACTGTCTCCTGATCTATGATATAGAGGTGTTCGCTGATTCTGCCCCTGTACCAGTTGAGCTCATCTTTAAGAATCTCCAGTCCTCCCTCGCCTGTCATGATATCCATGGGTGAAAGAGCCTTTTCCTTGTCCTTTTCATGAATCTCGTAGGTCAGGCGGCTCATGGACTCAACCATCAGGTCATAGCGGGAAAGCTCCGTGGAAATGTAAAGTACATCCACGCCGGCTTCCGCTGCCCGGTCCGCAATCTGGAGAACAAATGCGTTCCTCAGATACTGGGGACTGGAATCGATGAACCAGCTGCCTTTGTGAAGTCCGTAGCGGAGCATGGCATCCAGCTTGGGGAAGCCTGTGGAAAGCCTCCTGTTGCCCTTGCTCTGGGACAGGAAATCCTCAAACTGATCCATGAAGCTGGCGGAATTCTTCAGTACAAAAGGTCTGTGAACACTGACCTTATAGGCCTGGTCTTCAACCGGCTGCTCCTCCTGAGAAGGCGCACCCGACGTTTCTTCCACACTTGCTTCCACGACCGGCTCCTCCACAGCCGCTTCCTCTACGGCCGGCTGGTCAGCAGGTTCCGGACTGGCTTCCGCTTCTTCTGCAGCCGGAGTTTCCTCCTCTGCTTCTTCTTCCTCCGGATTTTCAAAGTCGGCATCCAGTTCTTCTTCAAAAGTTCTGTCCAGGGACTCTTCATCCAGGTCATCCGGGTCTTCTTTCTCTTCCTCGACACCACTGGCTTTACGCTCTTCTTCCGCCTTCAGCCATGCCTCCAGTTCTCCTTCCGAACCGGCAAGTTCCAGAAGGAGAAGACGTTTAGCTCTTTCATATACGTCGCCTTCCAGACCCAGGGTCTCGAGATTGGCAATTGCCTCGTCTACTTCTTCTCTTGTATGCTCACCCAGCACGTAAACCGGGATATCCGGCTGTGTGCCGTCTTCTTCCGTGTCTTCGCCGGAAAGAAGGTCGTCATCTGAAATCAGGTCATCCGTAAGATCCAGGTCCGGTGCGGCATCTGCTTCATCTCCGGCATCATCGCCGAGATCATCATCCAGATCATCAAAATTCAGATCGTCATCAGCCAGGCCGGTATCTGCAGACAGTCTGGCTTCTTCTTTTCTTTTCCGTTCCGCTTCCTGGGCGGCACGGGCAAGGTCTGCGGCCGAAATGGTTCCGGCCTGTTCCTGTCTTTCCTGAACCTTAATGCCTGCCTGCCTCTGGGCAGCCCTGGCAAGCTCCTCCGCAGACATCATCACAGGCTGAGGTGCCGGTTCGGGTTCAGCCGCCGGCTCTTCTTCCACTGCTTCCTCCGCTTCCTCTGCCGCAGCCTCTTCCTCTTCCGGTTCAGGCTCTGGCTCAAGCGCTGGCTCAGGCTCAGAATCCGCTTCCGGCTCTGCCGCCGGTTCTTCTGTCACTGTCTCTTCTTCCCGGGACGGTTCTGCTGCTTCTTCCACATCCGCTGCTGCTGCGGCAGGAACTTCCTCTTCTGCCGCCGGCTCAGCCGGTTCGCCGCTTCCGCCGCCGTGCCTGATCGACACCTGATCCAGCAGGGAATCTACACTTTCCTGCTCAGAGGGGACACCCTTGCTGCCCATCAT
The DNA here is from genome assembly GCA_902783205.1 of uncultured Lachnospiraceae bacterium. The sequence continues at coordinate 6,320 of CACZQE010000089.1, forward strand.
CTTCATGATGTTATCCATGATGGTCTGATTCAGACTCTCCATATCTTCATCCGCATTTTCGGAAAGGATCATATCCGAATGCTCCCGGAGTACTTCCGCGCTCATCTGACGAAGCATCTCTTCCGTAAACTGCATCTGTCCGTTCTCTTCTTCCTGTGCCGGAATCTCTGTTGCAGCGGCCGCCTCAGCTGCCGGGGCTTCTTCCTCAGGGACAGATTCGGCATCTGCCTGCGGAGCCTCTTTCTCTGCCGCCTCTCTTTCCAGACGCTTTTCTTCTTCCATACGCCGTTCGATCTCCAGCTTTTCTTCCGGCGACAGGTCTTCATAATCCTCAAAGGATACCAGCTCATCGCTGTTCTTTTCCATGTAACGGAGAATCTCCTGCTGGTGGAGGGCAAACTGCATGGGATCTTTTCCCAGTCTTCTGGCTTCCTCCATCAGGGCTTCCGCACGCTTTTCAACCTCCGACTTCTCCTGGTCCTGCTCCCTGGCCTGAGCGATCGCTTCCGCCGCGATCTGGGAGGCAGACTTGGTCTCCGGCATCTCCATGGGCTTTGGTATATATTCTTCTTTGGCATGGAGAGCTTCATCCTGGTCTACGGCTGCCTGAGCCAGCTCCCATGCGGAAAGCTGTCTGGGTTCTTCCTCCGTTGCCTTCTGTGCTGCTTCCTCTTCCAGCATCTCTGTCATGGTCTTCTCCTTTCCGTACTGAATCTGTGAACGGTCAAAAGGAAACTCCACCTGCGGGTCCTGCAGGCCCATCATCCGCATAAACTGATTATATATGACATTATTCAGATCAGAAGCTTCAGCCGCATCAAATTCTTCCTCTCCGTCATCTTCTTCCGAGAGGCGGCTGTAGCCGTCCATCTGTCCCTGTACGTCCACGGAATCCATGGTTTCAGGTCCCCGGACACTGTCATCGTTCCTGACGTCCGCTGCCGCTATGGTATCCGCGCCTCCAAACAGTTTTTCCTGGATCATAGACGCAGCCGTAGCTACCACTTCATCCTCATCCATTTCCGCGAAAGTCTTGGGCGGAAAAAGCTCCGGCTCCAGCCTGTAGACTGTGTCCTCAATGGTCTTTACCAGTTCCGCTTCCTCTTCCGGTTCATCCGGCTTTCCCACCAGGTTCAGGGCCATGTCCACCACATCGGACATGTTAAAGGGTTCAACCTCTGTTCCGTCTGTCTCTGCATGCTGCACTCTCACTACATCGAGCAGCGCGCGAATGATATCTTCCATGATTCAACACCCTCCGGTATATTCAAAATACCGGCGCCGCACTGCGTATGGCGCCGGCTCTAATCCTGTTTTGTATATTTTAACATCATTGCACTGATATTACAAATTGCTTTGGGAACGAATGATTGCACATTTCTGCAATCCTGCTCCTTTCTTCATAAAAGGCGGTATCAGCCGACTGATACGATGGTTCCGCCGCCGGCCACGTGATCATCTTTGTAAAGAACGACTGACTGCCCGGCCGTTATGGCCCGCACCGGGCTCAGAAAATGTACAGCCACTCTGCCGTCCTCAAGGATGGATGCCCTGGCCTCCGTCTCCTTCTGATGGTAACGGATTCTGGCCCGGACCGGCTCGTCGGGCTCTGCCTTCTCGATCCAGTTAAAGCCGTCAGCGATCAGGTCACTGTGGAAGAGATCCTCATTGGAACCAAGCCTGACTATGTTTTCTTCCGGCAGAATCTCCGTCACATAATATGGAGCGGGGGCGGATATCCCCAGCCCGCGGCGCTGCCCGATTGTATAGGCGTAATATCCTTTG
>CACZQE010000090.1 GCA_902783205.1 uncultured Lachnospiraceae bacterium
GGTCAATAGTGACCGGAACTCCGGCAATTGACGCGAACTCATCCCGGAAAGAAAGGAGTTCCTCCCGGAAATTTCCCTGTCCTAAGTACTCAGGTTCCCCGGGAACAATTATCTCAAGAGGGCTTTTCAGAGTGCCTTCCCCGATTCTGCACAAAAGGAAATCTTCATGATGAGGATTTCTGTTCCACAGCTGTCTGGCTGTCCGGTCATAGATCAGATATCCGGAAGGCGGAGCATATCTGTTGTTCCAGACTTTCCTGATCTGGTCATATCTCCCCCTGAGCCTGCGCCTCTCTTCACCCAGATAGACCTGAAAACTCTCCGCAGCCTCTTCTTTCATTTTCCGGTTCCGCCTTTTTATCAGCATCCGGTTCATGAGTCCTGCTGTTACCGTACAGAAAGCGCCGGATCCTGTCATCACGATTCCGGACAGTAAAAACATGGTGTTTCCCATGCCTGTCATGCTGGCGGTATACATCATAAAACCGGTTCCCGAAAGCATGGGAATCAGCATAGTGAATACGGAAGAAAACATGCCGAACAATTCCGGAGTTCTCTCCTCATGAATATCCGCGGGAAGCTTCAGAATAAGAGGTGACAGGTCAAGGGCCTCCATTCTTCTGGGTGCTCTGTGAAAGACTTCCGCCACTTCCTCTTTCTCCCTTTGTCCTGATCTTGAGGTCTCTTCCTCTTCTTCAGAGGGTTCCGGCAGAATCGGAAGGGAAAAGGCAGCCCTGCAGAAAGGAAGACAGCTGCAGGCAGCTTTTTCTCCTAATATGACCATCTCGAATCCGAAAACATGAATCCGGTCTCCGAAGGAAAGCTCTCTGCTCTGCATGACACGCCTGCCGTTCACATAGATTCCGTTCATACTGAAAATGTCTGCTTTTACCCTCCTGTCTGTCACGGATATCCTAAGATGTTTTCTTGATATGTGCCTGCTGCCTGATACGACGATTCCCTGATCAGCATCTCTTCCCAGGGTGACAGGATTCCGGAGAGGGATTTTCCGCCATGTCTTTATACATTCTTCCTCCCTGAAGACCACCATATCCCCAAGCAGGTCTTCTCCCTTCATAATCTGGTAGAAAGAGTTTTCATATATCTTTTCTGTCTCCGATCCCTTCCGGCAGACTCTGAGACCCTTCCTTAATACAGGGCTCCACTCTCTTTCTTCCGGCCCGGCAATCAGGCGGATTGTCTCCTGATGTATGCCGTCTTCCACTTTTGCCGGGGTGGACCTTTTATTCATTTTCGTATATGTGATCCTTGTTTTTCCGTAAATAACCAGTATATATGACACAGGCGGCCTCCTGCCGTTCAGAACAAAAAAACAGACCCCTGTACTCTGAGAATTATCTTTCGTACAGGGGTCTTTCCCTCTTATCAGTTATTCAATTGTCTTTCCGGATTACCGGTTGATCCGCTGCTCTGTCCTTTACAGGTATTGCAGTCTATTTATTGGATCTTCTCCAGATGTTCATCTTCTCAGCCTCTTTGATCAGTTCATCTCTGAAATCAGGATGTGCGATGCCGATCAGGGCTTCTGCTCTCTGCCATGTAGACATACCCTTGATGCACACCTTACCGAACTCTGTAACGACATAGTGAGTGCTTGCACGTCCGTCTGTTACGATCGATCCGGGTGTCAGGGTCGGTCTGATTCTGGACTGAAGAGTACCGTCTTTGGATTTAAATGTAGATGAGCAGCAGATAAAGCTCTTGCCGCCATTGGAAAGGTATGCGCCTTCTACAAAGTCAAGCTGTCCGCCGGCACCGCTGATCTGCTTGATACCTGCGCTCTCTGCGTTGACCTGTCCGAAAAGGTCGATGTCAACGGCATTATTGATGGAAATAAAGTTATCGATCTGAGATACTGTCTTGGCGCAGTTTGTATAATCCACAGGTGCGCTCATACATTCAGGGTTATCATCAAGGTAATCATACAGTTTCTTGGTTCCTGCTCCGAAAGCATATACCTGACGGCCGCGGTCGATACATTTCTTTGAACCGTTGATCTTTCCGGCTTTTGCAATATCCACGAAAGCATCAACATACATCTCTGTATGGACACCCAGATCTTTCAGATCGGACTCTGCGATCATGGAGCCGACTGTATTGGGCATACCGCCGATGCCAAGCTGGAGACAAGCTCCGTTGGGAATCTCATCAACGATCAGCTCTGCGACAGCCTTGTCCACATCACTCGGCGGAGCGCCTGCCCCCATCTCAGCGATAGCGGGGTTGGATCCTTCCACGATATAATCTACTTCTGTTACGTGGATGCCTTCCTCAAATCCGCCAAGACATCTGGGCATGTTTTCATTGACCTCAACGATTACCAGGTCCGCAATCTCGCACACAGCTCTCATATGGGAAGCATTGGGACCGAAGTTGAAATATCCGTGTTTATCCATAGGTGTAACCTGGAACATAGCTACATCCAGATGGCGGATATTCTCACGATAATACCGGGGAAGCTCAGAATACTTAACCGGCGCATAGAACACGAAACCGTCCTTAACAGCTTTTCTCTCGATTCCGCTTAAATGCCATGAATTCCATGTAAAGTGCTCAGCAACGTTTTCTACCTTGAAAATCTCCGGAGCCCACATGAGGATACCGCCTCGTACATTCACATCGGTAAGCTCTTCCGCACGGGCTGCAAGCGCATGGTCCAAAGCCACCGGAGTACCTGTTGTCCAACCATAATCAATCCACTGGCCTGAATGAATATTCTGGACAGCTTCTTCTGCCGTAATAAGCTTCTGTGCATATTCCTTAATAAAACTCATATGTTCCTCCTAATGCTTATATAATCGTAGAACTTGTCAATTTATTTTACCATCGGAAAAACATACGGTCAATAGCCGATAGGGCAGGTCAGGGCCCTTACAGCCTTTAATAATAAGGCTCTGTAATGCCTGGAGACAGGTACTTTGCTGAAGTCGGACAGGACCATGTAAGCCTGGGGAAGGTTCAGCCTTATAATATGACAGGCATTGACCAGATAGCCTTTATGAGTCCGCACAAAGCATCCTCCGCCGGCTCCCTCATAGGATTTCAGGGTTCCGCGAAAGAAAAAATCTCCCTCCAGAGAATGCATTACAATCCCCTTGTCCTTTGCTTCCATAAAAATAATCTCTTCTGCCGGAATCATGAGCCGGTTCCCCTCCAGAGGAACCATAACTCTATATGTGCCAAGACGCGAGTCCGCAGTGATCCGGTCCGGTGAAACTGTCAGCAGAATCTGGTCACGCAGGGCTGTTCTGATCTCTTCTTCGTCCGCCTCCTGCCCCAGCAGGGAAGATACACGGTTTGACGGCGTCACGATCTCCTGCGGGGCAAGCGGACCGCAGATCCGGACAGTCAGCCATCCGGAAGGGTTGCGGCTCCTGATTTCCTTCAGCCTTCCAATTTCCGCCCTTTCCGAGATATCACAGTAGATAAAAGCTGCCCCGTCCACCGGGTCGGTGCCAAGATGGTCTCCCTCCCAGCAGACCTTCCCCTCAATCCGGGACAGGCCTGTCAGAGCCAGACTGCTCTCATAGATCTTCCATATGCTTATCGCGCTTTCTCTCTCACGTGCATACAGGTATACGCCGGCCGCCTTTTTCTCCTGTCTGCTCTGCATGCCGTCTGCCGGTTAAGCGATAACATTGTTCTGGAGAACTGCTGCCGCAGAGGCTGCCTGCTCCTCTGTGGACATGTACTCCTGCGCTATGGTATTCAGATGGTCCACCTGCTTGTTGATCATGCGGCACATACGGCTGACATCCGCATCAAGTCCCTTAAACTTACTTATGTAAGCACTGCCGGCATCACCGCTCCAGATGGCGTGACTGATCCCGTTAATAACGCTCATCATCTCGGAGGTCGTCTGTCTTACGGATGTTCCTGTGCTCTGGAAAGATGATGCTGTCGACCTGAGTTTTTCCGGTGTTACATTAATGATATTTGCCATACTGCTGTCCATCCTTTCTGTCTGATCTCACTATTGTGCCCGATCCTCATAGTTTAAGCCGATACCCCCCGGGTTCTCAGCTGTTGGCAGTTGCGACATTCTTTGACTCCATGGCTTTATACAGCTCAATGATCTTTTCAAGCACCTGGATGAATTCCAGGATGGCTTTCAGCAGTTTCTTCATCTTCTCAAGGTCAATGTCAAAGTTCTTGAGATAGCTTTCTTTGGCGTCTCCTTCCCACATGGAATGTAATCCATGTCCGGTCTCTTCCAGCTGGCCGATCTGGGTATTCAGACGCCGGCTGAGTCTTTCCAGCTCTTCTTTCTTTCTTCGCACTTCCTGTGAAGAAATAATCATCTGTCCCATAGTATACCTCCTATTCCCGGCTCAAAACCGTCAGGAAAGCTTTGATCCCCGGCCCTTAAGACCTCTGAGGGACCTGTCACCTGTAGCTGCGGGACTATTATAACACATTTTTTCCTATAA
>CACZQE010000091.1 GCA_902783205.1 uncultured Lachnospiraceae bacterium
CGGAGTACTCCTTTTCTGCTCATGGACTGGTTGTCCTGTACAAAGACCATATCAAGGCCGGCCTCTGCCATATCTCTCTGATTATATGTCTCTACAAAATATCCCCTCTCGTCTCCGTGGATGGTAGGTTCAATGATATAAAGACCCTCTATGTCACATTTTTCTACTTTGATCTGTCCCATTTTTTCTCTCTCGTCCGTATCCTCTCAGGAAATCTCCCGGTCCGCCGGCTTAAGGTATCTGGCCAGGGCATCTCTCCAGTCCGGCAGAGGCTCAAAGCCTTCCCGGCGGAGCTTGTCCCGGTTCAGTCTGCTGTTGCGGGGCCGGATGGCTTTTGCTCCGTATTCTTCGCTGGTCACCGGTACCACTTCTACCTTTTTTCCCGCCTGTGCAAAGATCTCGCAGGCGAAATCATACCAGGAGATATAGCCCCCTTCATTGGTGGCATGGTAAGTGCCGAAGCGGTCGGACTCTGCCATGTCGGCCAGAAGGCGGGCCAGATCCGGCGTATAGGTAGGTGTTCCGTACTGATCGTTGACCACGGTAAGCCTGTCATAGCGGTCAGCCAGTCCCAGCATGGTTTTTACAAAATTGCCGCCGCCGTGGCCGAAGACCCAGGCTGTCCGGACAATAAAATGTTCTTTCACCAGTTCTCTTACTGCCTGTTCTCCGGCGTATTTGGATGCGCCGTATACATTCAGCGGCCTGGTCACCGGATCATCCGGCTCCCAGGGTCTTTCTCCCTGTCCGTCGAAAACATAATCCGTAGATATATAGATCATGCGGCTTCCCTGCTCTTTGCAGGCCCGGGCTATATTTTCCGTCCCTGCCGCATTGACGGCAAAGCACTGTTCCCGGTTGTCTTCGGCAGCATCCACCGCGGTCCATGCGGCGCAGTGAATGGTCACATCGGGGCGGATCCGGGCAAATGCAGCCTGCACGGCATCGGAATCCGTGATATCCAGCTGTTCTACATCAAGTCCTGTCACCTGGTGATCCCTTTTTAAGAGTTCCGCAGTCAGGTCTGTCCCCAGCTGTCCCTGCGCTCCTGTAACTATGATCTTCATTCTTCTTTCGCATCCTCCAGGCGTTTTCCGTACATGGACTCATAATAGCTTCTGTATTCGCCGGATACGATCCTCTCCCACCAGTCCTTGTGATCCAGATACCAGCGGATGGTCTTCTGGATACCGTCGGCAAACATGGTCTCGGGAAGCCAGCCCAGCTCAGCATGGATCTTTGCGGGATCGATGGCATAGCGCATGTCATGGCCCTTCCTGTCCTCCACATGGGTGATCAGGGATTCCGGCTTATCCAGCGCCTTACAGATAATCTTTACGATATCGATATTCTTCATTTCATTGTGGCCGCCGATATTGTAGACTTCCCCGACCCTGCCATTGCGCATGATCAGGTCGATGGCCTTACAGTGATCTTCCACATAGAGCCAGTCGCGGACATTCAGGCCCTCTCCGTATACCGGGAGCGGCTTGTCTTCCAGAGCATTGGCGATCATCAGGGGGATCAGCTTCTCCGGGAACTGATAGGGTCCGTAATTATTTGAGCAGCGGGAAATGGTCGTCGGCAGGCCGAAGGTCCTGTGGTAGGCATTGACCAGAAGGTCCGCTCCGGCTTTGGAGGAACTGTAGGGACTGCTGGTTTTCAGAGGTGTTTCCTCTGTAAAGAAGAGGTCCGGCCGGTCTAAGGGCAGATCTCCGTAAACCTCGTCCGTGGATACCTGGTGGTATCTCTTCACGCCGACTGCCCGGCTTGCGTCCATCAGCACCTGGGTTCCCAGGATATTAGTTTCCAGGAAGATTCCCGGATTCTCGATAGATCTGTCCACATGGCTTTCAGCCGCAAAATTCACCACGATGTCAGGCTTCTCCTCCTCAAAGAGAGCAAACATGGCCTCCCTGTCGCAGATATCCGCCTTCACGAATCGGAAATCCGGATTCTTCATGGCCTCTTCCAGTGTCTGCAGGTTGCCCGCATAGGTCAGCTTATCCACACAGACAATCCGGTCCCCCGGATGGTCCGCCAGCTGCTGGTATACAAAGTTCGCGCCGATAAAGCCGGCACCGCCTGTTACTAAAATTGTCATTGTTTTTCTCCTCTGTATTCCTGATCTGTCATCAGTCAATATATTTTCCGTCAAGCACGTCCTGAAGGTACATGCCGTACTGATTCTTACTAAGTGCCTGGCAGGCCTTTTCCAGCTCCTCGCGGCTGATCCAGCCGTTGATATAGCCCAGCTCCTCCAGGCAGGCAATCTTTCTGTGGGCATGCTGTTCTACAGTCTTGACAAAGTTTGTCGCATCCACGAGACTCTCATGGGTTCCTGTATCCAGCCAGGTAAATCCTCTTCCCAGCAGCTCCACATGCAGTTCATCCTGCTCCAGGTAGATCCGGTTCAGGTCCGTGATCTCCAGCTCTCCTCTTTTTGAGGGCTTAAGGTTCTTTGCGTAGTCTACCACGCGGTTGTCATAAAAGTACAGGCCCGTAACACAGTAATTGCTCTTGGGGTGTTCCGGTTTCTCCTCGATGGAAACCGCCTTGCCTGCCTCATCAAACTCCACGATGCCGAACCGCTCGGGGTCATCCACATAGTAGCCGAAGACCGTGGCGCCCTTCTCCTTGGCGGAGGCTTCCCTGAGCTTCTGTCTCAGACCATTTCCCTGGAAAATGTTGTCGCCCAGGACCATGGCCACGCTGTCGTCTCCGATAAACTCCTCGCCGATAATGA
>CACZQE010000092.1 GCA_902783205.1 uncultured Lachnospiraceae bacterium
GTCGTCTTCACATGGAAGTCCGCGCGGACCACCGTGGTCTCCACATCCATGATCCGGCGCTTGCTTACCGGCTCCTCCTCATGGACATAATCCATGTAGTAGGTTCTGTCCTGCCTGTAATACTTTCTTCCGGTATAAAGGTCGGAAGCCCTTCTCAGCACAACGCCGTTATCCAGGGAAATGTGTCTGGCCTGATAATACTTGCCGTCGTAGACCACAAACTGTCCCGGCAGCAGGACCTGTCCCACCTGGCTGAAAAGTTTGGCATCAATATATTCTTCTTCTTTGTCTTCATTTTCCACCACGAAGAAGGCATTCTTGAGCGTCTTTGACAGATAACGCTCAAACTTCTCCATAGGCACACTGTAAAGGTATTCCGTCTCCATGCCGGTGAGATCCCGGTCTCTCTTCACTGTCGAGACTTCAAAAAGCCCTTCCTCGGCAAATGTATATCTTTTTACCAGACAGTTCAGAGCCGCCAGCGCGTCGCCGGACGGATAATCAATCAGCTCCAGCTCGTTGCGGACTTCGGTCTCTGACACCTGACGGTAGGTCATGATAAAGAGGAGCTTCAGGATCACATTTCTCTCCGTCCTGGCGAAGTCTGCCACAATGGACGGCACGGCATTGGGATTGGTCATAAAAAGGGTCTGATTACAGCGCATGTAATCCCGGAGCAGATAATTTTCACCCATTACATTAACAAATGTCTGCTCCTCTCCCCTTGAAAGAAAGGCCCGGCTGCTGCTGAAGATGTTGTTGAACTCATCCTCCACGATCAGGAAGCTGTTCTTCTTTCTTTCCAGGGACCAGAGATTGGATACAAAATCAATCTTTTCATAAATACTCTGCTGCTGGACCGGAAGGTTCATATACTTGCAGAGGGTTGTATAATACTGGCCTATGATCCACTTGACGTCCCGGATGGGAGATTCTTTCTCGCTGACCCAGCTGACGGAAGGAATCTGGTTCTTGATGGCCACAGCCGCAAGTTCGAATCCGCTTCCCAGATATCTGGTCTGCTTGTCAAAAAGGCTCTGTCTCCTGAAATCTCCGTCCCCGTTCCAGCCCATGCTGGTGTAGATCTGACGGGGTACGGGCGGGGCAGCCACATTTACGATACGGTCGCGGATCAGGTGGGACATGGTGTCCACCAGGCCGTCCGTCATCCTGTCGACAATACAGTATACCGGGTCCATCCCGTTATTGCGGATCAGGTCGGTAACCACGGAAAATCCCAGCTGTCCGGTATTGACCACAAGGGACGGCTCCATAAGGATGACAAGGCCTACCTTGTCAAAGAACTCACTCTGTTCATCCACCATGTGGATATCATAGAGTTCGTGGAAAGAGACAATGCCCACTTCCAGTCCGGACCGGGCACTCTTAAGTTCTCCCACGCGCCAGAGTGATTCAAACTTGCAGTAATCCCTGATCATACCCGCGATCCATCCGGTCAGGTCTTCCTTGGAGGCGTTCCTGGCTGTTATCAGAAGGATTTTCTGGTTGGAGATCAGAGCGTCTACGACCGGCAGGATCAGATAGCGGCTCAGATCCCGGTAGAAGGGATTGAAGATTACCACATTTCTTCTGTGGAGCAGGTCCCTCACCACCTGGATCATATCCACGTCATAGCTTTTTCTTTCCCCGATCTGATCCATGGCAAAGAATTCCGCAACCAGCTGATCCATATCGTCACCGTCCTGGGACAAATGGTTCAGATAATCCATGACGGATGATTTGTTGGAAAAATCACAGGATGTATGGGCATGAAGTATCTCATCAGGGAAAAGCACTTCATAGATCTCCCTGATCTTGTAGTAGTTATTGACCGACTGCCCGTAGGAGTCGTCTCCTCCTACCACCAGACGGTATTCCTCGTGGGTGTATCCGTTCAGATAGTTGAATATCTCCGTCACCACGATGAGGATCACCGCAGGCAGGAGAAAGGCTGACATTTTTTCCGACGGCCTGTAAAGGAGCAGCCTGTAAATGTATACACTGAAAAAGGCCGCGTACAGGAACATCAGGGACTTGAAGATCCTCCGGATATTCACAAACTTATCCCGGAGAAATCTTCCGTTATAGTCCGCCATAAACTGATAAAATGTCTCGTCAAACTGAGGGCCGTCCGCCTTTTTAAAAGGTCCTTTCAGAAACAGGATCACCAGGGCCTTAAAGATGATGTACAGGGCGAACACGGCTCCGTTGAAAATGGCTGCCCAGGACATGGACAGGGGCTCTGAAGGCGCACTGACAGACGGATAATACCTGCCTATGAAGTCACAGATTTCCTTCAGCCAGTTCATGCCGCCCGTGTAGACGATCATACAGAAGGCCGCAGCCGCGAAGGGGATCCATCCCTGCCGGTATCGTTTGTCCTTGCCCAGATTGATCAGGCAGAGCAATCCCGTACATATTAAGATTAAGAAAGCGATGATGGCAAATACTGCCAGTTTGTGTGATGGCTTCACTCGTAGATCTCCTCCCGGATCAGCTCCATTTTCTGAACAAATTCAAACGGAGACTCAATTTCTCTGCCGGATTTATTCAATGCGGCCGGATAGCTGTTGCCGTATTCCAGCGTATAGATATCGGATTCCATGGGATGGGAATTGATATCGAAGACCAGATCCTCGTATACTTCACTGTCAAAACTGACCTTCAGATAGAAGGCCTTATTCCATTTCCTCAGATGATACATCATCTGATCTATCGCTCTTCTGTGCCTGTCCACAGCCGCGGAAGAGCTCCTCTTAAGGAATTTTCCGCTCCCGGCAGTCTGCAGATAGGACATGCCCCTGGAGTGAGAGGCGATACTGCTTAGAAAATCTGAATACAGATTGGAGTTATCATTCAATTTTGCCACAGACCGATGAATGGCATTCCGGAAATCCTGCATCTTCTGTGCCAGGTCCAGGTTCTGATATATAATGACGAACAGGACCGGCAGGACCATGATATCCACCATGATCAGCACATTGGAGAAGATCGCGCGTCTTGTTCCGCTGTCCGCATGGGACCGGGCTATGAAAGCCGACAGAGCGGCCAGCCCTGCCAGAAAGATCACGATCATGGCAATCCCCAGGATCTGTCCTCCGGTCAGTCTGTCCAGCAGGCGTTTTCGTACGTCGGCTGCCGCCTTCTCTTCCGCCTTGTCCGAATCCTCATCGGATCCGGGCAGGTCCTTCTGCATGCAGATGATCGTCCGATAGAGGTCCTTCAGGTCAGCCCGGATCCTCTTCTCCTGGAATCTGCCCAGAGGATGCACTTCACTGTCATGCATCTCACAGATGCTGCGGGCATTCTCCGCGGATTCATCCATGGCAATCTCCGCCTTCTCCACTGCCAGGCGGAGCTTTGCCTCAGACTCCCTTCTGGCGGCGGCCCATTTGCCCAGGTCACGATCGATCGAATTAGATACGGGCGGGAAGAAGAGTTCGCCGCCTTCCAGCTCCTGCCTTGAAGGAAAATCGATGCTGACAGGCACGTCGATCCGGTAGTCCGGCATCTCCTGCCTGCGGGCCATCAGTTTTTTCTCTTCTGTCTCCACCAGCCTGTCGAGGAAATAAGACGCGCCGTTTAAGCGGCTTACATTTTCCTGCAGATGCAGGGCAAGGAGTCTTCTGTCAATGTGCAGGTTCATCCGGTAAAGACGGTAGGCCTGAAGCATGTCCGGCTCGATGTCGTTTCGTATCAGGAGCAGGATCTGGGTCCAGAACTTGAAGAGGTCTGCTTCCTTGCGGACGCTTCCCTTGTCTTCCATGTCATAGATAATGAACCTTCCTCTGTCCCCGTACTGGTTGATCTTCCAGAAATTGGAGCTGTCCATTTCGTTGTAGGATCCCCATGCCTGCTCCAGATTATCCTTGTCCGGCTGCTTCATGCGGGTCGATACCAGAATCATTTCCTGGGGCGAAGGGGCTGAGTAGGCATACTTCTCCGTCAGTTCAGCGAAGAGATTCTGCGCTTCCTCAGACCGGACCGGATGGTATACAAGCCTGGGCGCCTTGTTGTACTCATGGACAAGCTCAGGTGTATAGCTGACTTCCGGCGCCGTCGGCCCCTGCAGGATATTGGTCAGACGGACCAGGGGAACGGGACTCTCCTGGTAGGGGCGCTTTTCCTCTCTGTAATAGAGGAAGTCAAAGGGGTTGGAAGGCCTGGAAACGAATTCCGACATAGGTTCCTCGTCTTCCATCCTGACGATGACCGCACGCCATTCCTCCTTGTCCTCCACCAGATCCTTCAGGTCAGGCAAGGCTGTCTCCAGCGTATCTCCCGACTCCTGCCAGCGGCATATACCCATAGCTCCGGCATTCATCGTCTCAATGAACAATGGATAAAAATCCTGGAATACCTCCATTGTTTTTTGATTTAATATAAGTACTGAATACATTCCTTATCACCTTACCGGTATGATTACTTACTCAGTTCCAGCTTCCTTTCACGTACTCTTGCCGCCTCATCCGTCAGCTTCATCTCTTTTAATTTATTCTCGATGGTACCGCAGGTGCGGGAGAAGAGGTAATCATGATAAATGTCTTTCCACTCATTCTGCTCAACTTCAATATCATGAAGGAACTTGTCAAACTGCTCCATCAGGACTTTCGAAAGCTGAGTCGGCAGTTCCTTTTCCGTATAGAACCTGGACAGATATTTCTGAATCTGGTCAAGCTCTGTCTTGAGGATCCGGACCACTCTGTCCTCATAGAACTGTTCTCTTGTCACGGACTTCTTAAGCAGGAGCGGCAGGTCGAAAATGCTTCGCACACCGTCGTCAGCCGGGAATGGGAACTCTCTTAAGCGGAAGCTCTTCAGGCTGCTCAATAAAATGCCGTTGTCGATGGACCGGTTCTTCTCGATTTCATCCACGATCAGGTTCTCATTGTCCTCAAGAATCCTGTTGACCAGCTCCGGATAAATTGCCAGGGAATCCAGTACCTCATAGAGCTTGTCGCAAGGTGTGGAATTGGATACCACAAGGACACTGTCCTCGCTTTCCATACCCAGATTCTCGGCATCCAGGCGGTAAACCTTCTCGTCATGTCCCACATCAAACATGTCGATATAGCCGGACAGCAGACCCCAGAAGAAGGCTGCGTAGATTCTCTCTTCCTGCATTTCCTGATTTCTGTCATCCAGATCGGGCATCTTGGATACGTTGTGCCACCACCTGTCAATATGAGGTGTGATGACCTTGCTGCGATGGGGTTCCGGATGGATCTTTTCGATCAGCTCATAATACGCCTTGAAATACTCTCCGGCAGACCGGCTGTAGGTCTCGGAAACCTCAGGCGGCGCGAATTTACTTAAGTCATTGGCCCGCAGTCCGTAGAAGGACTTGTAGAAGAGGATCATATTCAGCGGGATATCGCTGTCCTCCTCGCCGCCGAAGTTCTTCAGCTCCTTATCAATCAGCAGAGACCTTGGAGACTCATCATGGGGGCTTAAGTGGTCATTATAGGTACAGGAATTGATGGGGTCTTTCTCCTCGCCCAGGGGTTTCTCAATAAAGGGAGCCGCCAGAACCTTGGTCTCATCAAACACCTGTTTTACATACTGTTCAACTGCTGCCGTGTCAAAGATTCCGTGCTCATACTCGGCCTCTTTTTCAATAGCGGAAATGATATCCATGTTTACGGTCGTACCGTACATTTCCATTACTTCGTCCGCGAAGTACTGAAGGATGCCGTTCTCAAAGATGTCCTTGAAATAATCCACATATTCCTTGGACTGGTCCACATTTTTCCGTCTGCGGACATTCTTTTCCACCTTCTTGGGCAGCATAGCGTAACTTCTGACGCGGGTGTAGATATCCTCAGCCAGATTATTGTCTATGGTTATGAAGCTTCCCGTGTAGGGCATCTCATCTGCCATGGCCTTGAGGCAGGTAGTGGAAGCACATACATAGCGGGCTGCGGTTCCCTTGGTGAAGACATATTTCTTCTCAAGGATGGAGAGACGCTTCTCCATGGTCTTGATCTTGTCGTCGAAGGACATGAAGAACTTATGGAAGGCATCACAGAGGCCCTGCACATAGTCAATACCCTCTTCGAAGACAGCCAGAAGAACGGACTGGATCCGGTAGGTATCTGCCTTCTGCAGATATACGGAGTAGGCAGCCTTCAGGTCATCCTGGTCGCTGCTGGTCCTCTTTCTGATCCTGTCCATAAGGGAAACCTTCTTGGTCCTTGCCAGATCATTGACTGTCTCGACATTTTCTTCCGTCTTGGGATCGTCAAAGTTGTTTACTTCGAAATTCTCAAAGTATTTGCGGATTTCATTGCACTCGTCCTCAATGGCGATCCGGCGCTTCTTCATGGTGTCGAGCACCTTGTAAAGGAAGTAGCGGACTGCACTGGGATGGATAAAGGAGTTATCCCCGTCCCGCATGTAGGTTTCAAGCTGGAAGGGTCTCTTTTCCGATACCACCGAGTCATTGGGGGACTTGAAGATGGTATAAGCGATCGTGTGGGCGGACTCCTCGGAATACTTCATGATCATTCCACGGTACTTGTCCAGAGAAATGTAAGCATTAACATAAGGTGTCCATGAATCCTCACTGGTCCGGATCAGTCCGGAATTGTTCTCAGCCGTCAGCTCGCCCATCAGGTTGTTGACGTCAGCCCGGGCTCTGTCCAGTTCTTCCTGTCCTGACGCATTTTCAGTCTCGATCTTGCGCATCAGGGCTTCGATATAATCGTCCCACTTATTGGCGATCTTGGTATAGCCGGATTCATCGTAACGTCCGCAGGCATTTACGATGGC
Organism: uncultured Lachnospiraceae bacterium; assembly: GCA_902783205.1. Next base: position 6,772 of record CACZQE010000092.1, read on the forward strand.
CGATGCGAAAGCATCCTTATCCTTGGCCATCTGCTCCACGGTCTCCACGTAACATTTGGCTGCGCTGACATCCACTGTCTTAAGACCCTGGCGGCGCATGCGGGCAATCTCTTCCTTCCGTTTCTTATACATGTCATCAAATACCAGCCACTGGTTGGACACGCACTCATTTGCCCATGTCAGGGCAAGGTACTCGCGTACATCCTGGTTGGGATAGATCAGCATGGATGTGCCGGCTCCGGCATAACGGTTTCTTCCTTTTTCGGCGGAAAGCTTGCGGATGGTGTTATCCTCGGAAGAATTGCTTCTCTTATTCATGGGTCCTATGGACTGGGCATAAATACAGTTTGCCGCATGATCCAGATACTGATTGAAGGAGTTGAGCTTTTTGCCGTCGGAATTCTGCGCGTCAAAAAGGAAGCAGAAATCATAGGGTCTGATATTGTACTGCTCAAACTCATCGGAAGCCGTACCCGGGAAGTCGATCTTGACGGAATCCTGGTACTTGGGCGGCAGGGTGGAATCACCCTTCATAAGGAAAGCATCCAGCTCACGCAGGGTCGCATAGGCATTGCTCTTTAAGTTGTTTCTCTCAGCCTGGCCGCGGATTACATCGTAGAATACCTCGGGCAGCATGAAGAAGCCCCTGGTAATATTGGCACTCTGGCGGAATCTTGTCGCCAGATAGTTCTTGATATATAAGGCAACCGGGAGAAGAAGGCCTGATCCGGTTCCTCCTGCCAGGGAGCTTACGATGATCACACGGAGAGCCTGCTCGTATTCATTTCCTTCCAGCTGATAAAGACTCTCGATCGCCTGATGGAGAGCTTCCATCTTTCCGGCACGGATCGCAGTCTCAAGAGCCAGTCTGGAGATGGCGCGGACCTGGCCGGCGCCCTCTGTGAGCGTCTTGCTGTTCAGAATCGCGTTGACCGGAAACCAGGTGTCTCTGGCATGATTGTCTATCTCCAGATACTCACCCACGGAGAGCTTAGTGGAAGTCTGTATGGTATAGACAAACGGGTTCTTCTTTGAGATCTCGCGAAGCTCATTTACATCTGTGTCAAAAACCGCGAATCCGATACTCTTTCTCTGCTCTTCGGTAACCTTCTCCGACACGCGCAGAACAACCTTCGACCCGGTTCCGCCTAGTCCAACAATCAATGTAGGTGCACTCATTTTCTTCCTCCTTCGTCCTTAGTTCCTGGGAACGCATGTATAGTTCATCACGTCTGTTTTCACTTCTATCTGCATGGTAGGCGCCTTGGTGAGCAGTTTAGTCGTTCCCTTCTCCACCTGCTGTGAATCGATGTAGAAGTTCTTCTTTCCTGCAAACGCCTTGGTATTCATAATGATCAGCTTACTGCCGCCGCCGGCTTTCAGCTTCATGGCCGGAATCCCGGCTGTACCGGACGGTACGAAGCGGAGCATACCTGTCTCCGCCACAAATGGCAGCATACTTGATAAACCGTCCTTTTTGAACCGGCCGTGGGCCTCTGTTGCCCTGCCGTAAGGAACAGGTCTGCATGTGATGGTGGGGCTGGCCTTCATACTCTTAGGGAACCGCTTTTTGAAGAGCGGGGTAAAGCCAAGGAGAAGCAGAAGGATCAGGGCACTGATGGCGATCCGGATCAGGGTCGGTCCATCTCTCTGTACGATACTCCTCCTGTCAGTAATCTTTATGGCATCCTCCATCTCGCCTTTCCATACGGCTTTTCCCTGCTGGCCGTATGCCCTGAGAACATATCTGGTATCGATATAGGTTCCGGTCCGGTTTTTGTTGGTCACCGGCGTAAGCTTCATCAGACCGGGCTCATTCGTCTTTTCCAGCTTTACTTCTTTTACGGTGTTAAACTTCCGGAAACGGTGGAAAACCCGTCCGAAGAAGCCTTTCGGCTTGTTGGCCTTCAGGCTGGCCCTGCGGTCCGTCTCCACAGTCAGAGTATCCATCTTCTTCCACTCATCTGCCGTGAAGTCTCTGCCGTCTATGGTTGCCCTGACCAGAATAGGCTCCGGCTCCTGACCGTTGAACTTGTCGTCATCGGCAATACAGGAAAGCCCCCCTGCCCGCTGATAATACTGCTGGTCTTTTTCAATCCGGAACCCGATGCCCTTATTCTTATAGATCGTATACTCTATATGGGAGGACACCGA
>CACZQE010000093.1 GCA_902783205.1 uncultured Lachnospiraceae bacterium
AACGAGGATAGCACCGTCCATCTGAGCAGCACCTGTGATCATGTTCTTAACGTAGTCAGCATGACCTGGGCAGTCAACGTGTGCATAATGTCTTTTAGCTGTCTCATACTCAACGTGAGCTGTGGAGATTGTGATTCCTCTTTCTCTCTCTTCCGGAGCTTTATCAATGTTATCGAAAGCTACGAACTCACCAAGACCTAATCTCTCGTGAAGAGTCTTTGTGATAGCAGCTGTTAAAGTTGTCTTACCGTGATCTACATGACCGATTGTTCCGATATTACAGTGTGGTTTGTTTCTCTCAAATTTAGCTTTTGCCATTTTTGAATTTCCTCCTTAAATATTCGCCCGACAAGGCTTTTTTAATATAATAATACTATACTTCGCCCGGCCGGAATCGACCAGGCGATTCTCATCACAGCCAGACTGCGGCTTAAAAGACCGCAACTGTAATGATTATATTTCATTTTATTTATATTTGCAAGCAAAAGTTACTTCTGCCCACAAAAAATTTTATGTGTGCTATCAGAGCTGTCCGGCATCACTGTTCAGGATCTTGTCCTGTACATTCTTCGGCACTTTCTCATAGTGATCAAAGAACATGGAGTAGTTGCCGCGGCCCTGGGTTCTGGAACGAAGGTCCGTGGAATAACCGAACATCTCGGACAGAGGTACATAAGCGTGGACAATCCTGCCGCCGCCGACGTCTTCCATTCCTTCGATCCGGCCTCGTCTTCCGTTGATGTCACCTATTACATCGCCCATGTATTCTTCAGGCATAGTGACGTCAACCTTCATGATCGGCTCCAGTAATGCAGGCTCTGCTTTGCGCATCGCATCCTTGAAGGCAAGGGAGCCGGCTACCTTGAATGCCATCTCAGAGGAGTCCACCTCATGGTAGGATCCGTCATAGACTGTGGCATGAATGCCGACAACAGGGAATCCGCCGAGGATTCCGGCCTTGGATGCTTCTTCAATACCTGCGCCGACTGCGGGGATGTATTCCTTGGGAATCGATCCGCCCACAACTTCGGAATCGAACTTGAATGTCTCTTCCGCATTTGCGTCCATAGGCTCAAAGCGAACTTTACAGTGTCCGTACTGTCCTCGTCCGCCGGACTGTTTCGCATACTTGGAATCCACTTCAACCGCTTTGGTAAAGGACTCTTTGTAAGCAACCTGCGGCGCGCCGACATTGGCTTCCACCTTAAACTCACGGAGCAGACGGTCTACGATGATCTCAAGATGCAGCTCGCCCATTCCGGCAATGATGGTCTGACCTGTTTCAGGATTTGTATGTGCTTTAAATGTAGGATCTTCCTCTGCAAGCTTGGCAAGGGCTTCACCCATCTTGCTCTGACCTGCCTTGGTCTTAGGCTCAATGGCCAGCTCGATTACCGGCTCCGGGAATTCCATGGATTCAAGGATTACGGGATGATCTTCATCACAGATGGTATCACCGGTCGTTGTATTCTTGAAGCCGACTGCTGCAGCAATATCGCCGGCATAAACCTTATCCAGTTCTGTACGCTTATTGGCATGCATCTGCAGGATACGGCCGACACGCTCTTTCTTTCCCTTTGTAGCATTTAATATGTAGGAACCGGCCTCCATAGTACCGGAATATACACGGAAGAAAGCAAGCTTTCCTACATAGGGATCAGTCATGATCTTAAATGCAAGAGCTGAAAACGGAGCATCGTCAGATGTCTCAACGGTAATTTCATTTCCGTCAAGATCCACACCTTTGATGTTCTCTACATCTGTAGGTGCCGGAAGGTATTCAATAATTGCGTCCAGAAGCTTCTGCACTCCCTTGTTGCGATATGCGGAACCGCAGCATACCGGTACCATGGTACAATCACAGGTTCCTTTTCGCAGAACAGCCTTAAGGTCTTCCACAGGAGGTTCTTCTCCCTCCAGGTACATCATCATCAGGTCATCATCTGCCTCGCAGATCTTCTCTATCATCTCTGTGTGATAAAGCTCTGCGTCATCTTTCATTTCATCGGGAATGTCGACGATATCGATGTTTTCGCCTTTTTCATCATTATAGATATAGGCTTTCATCTCCATCAGGTCGATCAGGCCTTTGAAATCGTCTTCTTTTCCAATCGGCAGCTGAATCATGATTGCGTTCTTGCCGAGTCTTGTTCTGATCTGCTCGACAGCACCATAATAATCCGCACCCATAATATCCATTTTGTTGATAAATGCCATACGGGGAACGGAATAGGTGTCAGCCTGGCGCCATACATTCTCGGACTGCGGCTCTACGCCGCCTTTTGCACAAAACACTCCAACTGCACTGTCTAACACACGAAGAGACCTTTCCACTTCGACTGTAAAGTCAACGTGCCCTGGAGTATCAATAATGTTGATCCTGTGCTCTGCAGCACCTTCCTTAGGCTTTCCGTCTTCTTCCAATGTCCAGTGACAGGTCGTGGCAGCTGATGTGATCGTGATGCCTCGCTCCTGCTCCTGCTCCATCCAGTCCATGGTGGCTGAGCCTTCGTGAGTTTCTCCTATTTTATAATTAACACCGGTATAATACAGGATACGTTCAGTTAACGTAGTCTTGCCGGCATCGATGTGTGCCATAATACCGATATTCCTGGTTCTCTCAAGCGGGTATTCTCTTCCAGCCAAGGTTTAAACCTCCTAGTAATCTTATCATGTCTAAAAAACCGGATGGCTGCGGTTTTCCGCAGCCATCCAGCATAAAAACCGTTTAGAATCTGTAATGAGCAAAAGCCTTGTTTGCCTCTGCCATTCTGTGCATTTCTTCTTTTCTCTTTACAGATGCTCCGGTGTTGTTGGAAGCGTCAAGGATTTCCTTAGCAAGACGCTCTTCCATAGTCCTCTCGCCTCTCTTGCGGGAGAATTCTGTCATCCAGCGCAGGGCCAGAGTCTGACGTCTGTCCGGTCTTACGTCGATCGGTACCTGATATGTAGCACCACCGATACGTCTGGACTTAACTTCCAGTGCAGGCATGATATTATTCATGGCATCTGTAAATACCTCAACAGCATCTTTACCTGTCTCAGCGCTGATTCGCTCGAAGGCACCGTAGACGATCTTCTGAGCAACGCCCTTCTTGCCGTCTAACATGATGTTGTTGATCAGTTTTGTTACTACTTTACTCTTGTAAATGGGATCCGGTAATACGTCCCTTTTTGCAATATGTCCTTTACGCGGCACGGTTCTTCCCTCCTTAATTAACTCTCATCTGTATGATCAGATATTAGATCACCGGTACTCATGGGGATGGTCTCCCCGATGTTCATGCTCGGACAAAGTTTATATCTTCATCTGCAACCAATAGAAAATATTATGCTTTTCCGGCATTATCAAGTGAGTTTACTTATTTTTTAGGTCTCTTTGCACCATATTTGGAACGAGCCTGACGTCTGTTTGCTACACCTGCTGTATCAAGTGTACCACGCACGATATGATAACGTGTACCAGGTAAGTCTTTTACTCTTCCGCCACGGATCAGAACAACACTGTGCTCCTGAAGGTTATGACCTTCACCGGGAATGTAGCTTGTTACTTCGATTCCGTTACTGAGACGTACTCTGGCGATCTTACGAAGCGCAGAGTTCGGCTTCTTGGGAGTTGCAGTCTTAACAGCAGTACATACTCCACGCTTCTGCGGTGAACTTGTGTTCGTCGCGCGCTTCTTCAGGGAGTTATAACCTCTCTGCAGAGCAGGTGCTGTGGATTTCTTTGCTAATGACTGTCTTCCTTTTCTAACTAACTGGTTAAAAGTTGGCATTGCAGCAATTCACCTCCATGCATAATATTCTGCGGTTGCTGATTAGTGTCAGTTTTCCGGCTTCATGCCGGGATAACTATATCAATCCAAAGCGTGCACGCCTGAGCGCACACGCATTTTTGGATTATATCTTTTTTGAATCACTTTGTCAAGTACAGTCTTGCCCGGTTTTATAAGGGCATTCCTTCCGGCTGTTCCATGTTTACGGGCTCACCCATATCCTGCATTCCCTCTACTACCGGGTCCGCATCATAATCATAAGCGCCGTTTTCATCATCTGCCGGCTGACTGCATTCATCCTCTTCCAGGACCAGACTCAGGTTTCTGTACTTCTTAAGACCTGTTCCCGCCGGGATCAGTTTACCGAGAAGCACATTTTCCTTGAGACCGATCAGGGGATCGATCTTGCCTTTGATAGCGGCATCTGTCAGTACTTTTGTAGTTTCCTGGAAAGAAGCCGCAGCCAGGAAGGAGTTGGTAGCCAGTGATGCTTTGGTAATACCGAGAAGCGTCTGTTCTCCGCTTGCGGGCTCCAGACCTTCGGCAATAAGCTTTTCATTTACTTCTTCCAGATCCAGGTTGTCTACCAGGGTTCCCGGCAGATAGCTGCTGTCTCCGGCCTCATCGATCCGGACTTTCTTAAGCATCTGACGGACGATGATCTCAATGTGCTTGTCATTGATATCAACACCCTGCAGACGGTATACACGCTGCACTTCACGCATCATGTAATCCTGTACTGCTTCAACACCCTTGATCTTGAGAATGTCATGCGGGTTGACGGAACCTTCGGTAAGCTGATCGCCGGCCTCAAGGTACTCGCCGTTATTAACCTTGTGGCTGAAACGGGAACCGTAGGGGATCAGGTAATCCTTGCTCTCTCCGGTCTCGTCATTGACCACTGTGATCTCTCGCTTCTCACTGGACTCTTTAACCTCAGGGCGTCCCGCAATTTCTGTGATGATGGCAAGACCCTTGGGCTTACGTGCCTCGAAAAGCTCCTCCACACGGGGAAGACCCTGTGTGATATCGTTACCGGCAACACCGCCGGTGTGGAATGTACGCATTGTCAGCTGTGTGCCGGGCTCACCGATGGACTGTGCCGCGATGATACCTACAGCCTCACCTACCTGAACGGGCTTTCCTGTTGCAAGGTTGGCTCCGTAGCACTTGGCACATGCTCCGTTCTTGGACTTACAGGTGAGCATGTTTCTGATCTTGACACGGCTGTAGTCCGCTTTAATCAGGGCATCCGCTCTCCTGGAAGTAATCAGATGGTTGGCTTTAACGATCAGATTGCCTTCCTGGTCGTAGTAGTCTTCCGCTGCGTATCTTCCGGAGATCCTGTCCTTAAGTTCCTCAATCTCGTTTTTCTTGTCGTCATCAGCAGTTCCGTTGATATCGGTATCAATGATCGCGCTGACATACATGCCGGGGATCTTCCCGGTACCCTCGCAGCAGTCACTCTCACGAATGATCAGCTCCTGGGAAACGTCAACAAGACGTCTGGTCAGATAACCCGAATCGGCCGTACGCAGGGCCGTATCGGAAAGACCTTTACGGGCGCCGTGGGCGGAGATGAAGTACTCCAGTACGTCAAGACCTTCACGGAAGTTCGACTTAATGGGAAGCTCGATGGTACGTCCGGATGTATCTGCCATAAGACCACGCATGCAGACGAGCTGCTTGATCTGCTGGTCGGAACCACGGGCTCCGGAGTCTGCCATCATGTTAATGTTGTTATATTTGTCACGGCTGACCTTAAGTTTGGAAGCCAGCTCGGTATCTGCGTTGGACCATACTTCCACTACCTGTCTGTGACGCTCTTCATCCGTCATAAAACCGTGGTGGTACTGTCTGGTCAGATCCTCTACATCTTTCTGCGCTTTCTCAAGGATTGCTGTCTTTTCCTTGGGAACGTTCATATCAGAAATAGATACGGACAGGGCGCCGATGGTAGAGTATTTATATCCGATGGATTTGATATTGTCCAGAACCTCTGCTGTTTTTGTGGTTCCTTCCACATTGATGCAGCGGTCAAGGATGTCTTTCAGCTGTTTCTTGCCGCACTGGTAGTCGACCTCCAGTTTCAGGAGATTCTCAGGCTGGCTTCTGTCTACGATTCCCAGGTTCTGGGGAATGATCTCGTTGAAAAGAAGTCTTCCTGCCGTACAGTCGACAATGCCTGTATGTCTGACGCCTTCATCATCCACTACACTTCTTCTTACCCTGATTTTACTGTGCAGAGTAATGATATGGTTTTCATAAGCAAGGAAAGCTTCATTCTCAGACTTGAAGCACTTGCCTTCTCCCTTCTCTCCATCCTTTTCCATGGTCAGGTAGTAAATACCGAGGACCATATCCTGGGAAGGTACCGCAACAGGTGCGCCGTCAGACGGCTTTAAGAGATTGTTGGGCGAGAGCAGGAGGAAACGGCATTCAGCCTGCGCTTCCTGGGAAAGGGGCAGATGGACTGCCATCTGGTCACCGTCAAAGTCCGCATTGAAGGCTGTACATACCAGCGGATGCAGCTTGATGGCTTTTCCTTCTACCAGGATCGGCTCAAAGGCCTGGATTCCCAGACGATGGAGGGTAGGCGCACGGTTCAGCATAACAGGATGCTCTTTGATCACGCTTTCCAGTACATCCCATACTTCCGGATCCATTTTCTCTATTTTTTTCTTTGCTGATTTGATATTACTTGCCTTTCCGTCGGCAACCAGTTCTTTCATAACGAAAGGCTTGAAGAGCTCGATTGCCATCTCCTTGGGAAGGCCGCACTGATAAATCTTCAGCTCCGGTCCTACCACGATAACGGAACGGCCTGA
>CACZQE010000094.1 GCA_902783205.1 uncultured Lachnospiraceae bacterium
CCGGGGAAAACACAAAAATACCATAAATTTATAGAAAATTTTATCACTGTAAACCGATGACGTCAAGGACAGACTGTTTTTACTTGTGTTTGCTATAAGCCATAAATGATAATGTCCCATTAAACCACAAATGAAAATGTCCCAGATGTGGTACAATAATCTCTCTTAAAGGGAGGTGGGTATTATCAGGAGGATTGACTTAAGAATGGACGAGCAGAAAAAGTATGAGGCTATTAAAGCCCTGTTAGATCATGACGGCAATAAGGACCGGACTGCATTGGCCCTTGGAATCACGAAGCGGCAGGTGAACCGGCTTATCAAGGCCTACAAGGAAAGGGGAAAGGCCGCATTTCTTCACGGAAACAGGGGCAGAAAACCAGTCACTACTACTGACCAGAAAACCAGGCAGGATGTAGTAGACCTTTACAGAACAAAGTATTATGACGCCAACTTCACCCATTACACGGAATTGCTTCGAAAAATCGAGGGGATATCTCTCTCCCCGTCAACTGTAGCTTCTATCCTTGAAGCTTCCGGCATACTCTCCCCGAGAGTAACCAAAGCCAAGCGCAAACGTATCAAAAAGCAGCTTGCCGAAGAGAAGAAGGCCGCCAGGACGAAGAAGGAAGCTGATCGGATCCAGGCTAACCTGGTCGCTGTTGAAGATGCCCATTCCAGACGCCCACGGTGCGCTTATTTCGGCGAACTGGTGCAGATGGACGCCTCGCCGTATGAATGGTTTGAGAGCAGGAAAACCTCCCTCCATATCGCCGTGGATGACGCTACCGGAAGGATCATCGGTGCTTACTTTGACGAACAGGAAACGCTCTCCGGCTACTACCATATATACCACCAGATCCTGTCCAGGTATGGCATTCCTTATAAGTTCTTTACAGACCGGCGGACAGTGTTTACCTATAAAAAGAAAAACGCCCCGGATATCGGGGAGGATACATGCACGCAGTTCGCTTATGCCTGCAAACAGTTCGGAACACAGATTGAATACAGCAGCGTTCCCCAGGCTAAAGGACGCGTAGAGAGAATGTTTGAGACCTTACAGTCACGCCTGCCGGTCGAAATGCGGCTGGCAGGCGTAACAGACCTGAAGGCGGCAAATGAATTCCTAGACTCCTACATCAACGAATTCAACAGCCGTTTCGCCCTTCCTTATGATGGTATCAGATCGGTGTTTGAATCGCAACCTTCAGAAGAGAAAATCAATCTCTTACTGGCCGTCCTTACCGAAAGGACCGTTGACAGCGGTCACAGCATCCAGTTCAACAATCGGCATTACCGCATGATGGATGAGCATGGCATGCAGGTTCATTACCGCAGAGGAACGAAGGTGATGATCATACAGGCATTTGACGGTTCGCTGTATTGTTCTGTCAATGATAAGGATATATATGTTCTTGAGGAGATCCCGAAACGCGCAGCAAAGTCAAAGGATTTTGATGCGGATGCTGCCCCCGGCAAGCCGAAAAAGAGAGTAATTCCGCCGATGCGCCATTCCTGGAGAAGCAAAATGTTCTGGCGTTTCGTAAAATCTCAGGAGCATCATTTGTTCGATGATATCCCGGCGTAGCCCCTCATCCAGTCCGGATCCTCGGAGGAGGCCGGGGTGCGGGGCAGCGCCCCGTAGAGTCTGCAGTCATCGAAACACAGTGAAGCGGTCATCCCGCATACAATGCCGCTCCGATAACAGATAATCTCAGGAATTGTCCGGATCCCCGTTATCGGCAAAGCCTGGATATGCGGGATGACAAATCCGTCAAGGGAACCGTGGAATAAACCGCAGTGTAGGCAAGCCTGCACGAGGATTTATGCCGCGAAAGTCCCTTGACGGATGCAGAACTGAACGCAGAGGCCAAAATAAAGCTTTTCCGCATAACAAAAGCACCAGCATTTGCCGGTGCTAATGTTTCAATTATTTTGGGACATTTTCAAATATGGTTGACAGGACAGACTGTTTTTACTTGTGTTTGCATGTCACAATGTGATACACTATGCATCAGCGGGAAAAGATATCTGAAGTTTTTATCAGAAAGGAATATATAAGATCATGGCAAAGAGAGTCAGAAAAGATATGCTTATCATAGAGGCGCTTGACGTTGATCCGGATGTAGCGGGTATTCTTATGAGCGAAGGCATGCACTGCATCTACTGCGGAGCAGCATCCGGAGAGACCCTTGAGGAAGCCGGGTACGTGCATGGCTTCTCAAGCGAAGACATGCAGGCGCTGGTCGACTCGATCAACGCGTATCTGGATGAGAAGGAAGCAAACGCGGCTGCGCAGGGCTGATAGAGTATTGGAAACATAAAGGGACTGCCGAGGCAGTCCTTTCTTTAATTATAGGGCATCCTGAGGATGCCGGAGATGGGCACGCGCCATGAAGGAGCGAAGAGAGTTTTTTATTGCGGAGAAAGGCGACGAGGGTCCCCTGTCTCAGTTTCTGCGCAGGAAGGCCGGGCTGAGCCCGCACCAGATCCGGAGCGC
>CACZQE010000095.1 GCA_902783205.1 uncultured Lachnospiraceae bacterium
AACTATTGTTTTACAAAAACAATGACCAGGAAAAAAGAGGGAAAAGAATATGAGATCAGAGTTATGGATGGAACAAGATCCTTTTTCAAGAACGGATGACGGATTAAGAAGGCAAAACACAAGCAGTTCGGATAACGCCTGGACAAACCTTGTAAACGAGGTACCATCCTGGATGGAGCAAATAAATAGTATCGAAGGAGGTAAACAGATGGGAACAAGATTAGAGAATGTAAAGCGCAATAAGGAACAGGCAGACCAATTAGAAAACCAAGGGATTCAGGAAGGCCAGAAAGATACTTCCGAAGTTGCGGAGGTAAAAAGTGTTCTGGAAGGGATGAATACAAATGTAGATGAGGATATTCAGGCTGCAATCGAAGCTACAAGGGCGGCAGCAAAAAGTGAAGCGTCTGACCACATGAATTCTGAAGTCCACAGCACTTTGGAACAGGGTTACAACGCTGCCAATGAAGCGATCCAGGAAGGAACGGAGCAGGCAGAGGCAAGCCGTCAGTCAGCTGCTGACTTCCGCGCTGCCGGTAGTGCCAGTGAGTTTGGAAGAAGTACGGCTGAAAGCGCTGCTTCCACAGCGGATACTTTGGCGACAGAGTTTCAGGGAACAGCCGAAACGGCTCAGGAGAACATGGAAGACGCAGAGAGCGAGTATCAGCGGATGATGGCTGAGATCATGTCATAAAAGACATTTTGTCGAAATTGAATTACTATCTGGATATTGATTAATATGAAAATGAGGGAGTTTACTGGCTATGGAATCCTGTTATTATGAATTACGGCAGACACCGGATTTTTCTCTAAGTAAATATGCTTCTCTTTCAGAAACGGGGCCGAATGGGGTGCTGAATCAGCATCATGCATTCTGGAGACAGCTGAACCAGTGGGGAAAGCTTTTTCAAGGAAGTATTCATCTGATTTATCAATTTGATCCGAGTTGTGATGTGGGCAATCGCATGAAAGTCATTCTGCGTTTTGATTCACCTGACGAACAAGGAATAACAAGTGTCAGACAGATAATGAAAGCATCGGTTCTTGCCCCGTATTATGACAAGCTGATCGAAGCAGAAAACGATACGCTTCCGGTTATAAATGATCATCCCTATCCCTACCAGGTGAACCTGATAAAAAAAGAGCGGTTTATCCCGTCAACTTATAATGAGACGGATGTCTTTTATACAGCAAGTGAATGGGAGATGAATGCTTCTGCCCGTTTGTACTCCATGTTCAGAATTTTGATTGCTTCAGAGGTACACAGCGCATATTGCGTAGACCTGTATCCTGTTGACTACAGTATCCAGCTGGAGAAGGATTTATCCATCGTGATGCCTCATTTGAGAGAATTGAATTCGTTTAAGGTGAAAGCAGGTTCCGGATCTGTTTCCAGCGGGGGCAGAGATGAAAATGCAAAACGAGCCTTAGATTATTATGAAGATCTGGAGGAATCGGTGAATGCATCACCTCATTTTCTGGTAAATGTCCAGGTTTTTAGCGATACGGAGGTCGCAGCAAGACAGATTTTGGATGCGGCAAGTTCAGAAGCGGTTTCCGAAGGAAATTATGAGCTGATTGTGGAATCCGGTTATTGCACATTGAAAAACGGAATTGAGGAAGGCTTTGTTTATCTCAGTTCGGAGACAGCACCGGACCAGCTTTTATACCTTCCCCATTTGTTCACTGTTGAGGAGGTAGTTCCTTTTGCAACCCTTCCGGTCCTGTTCCCTGGTGAGACCATTGAACTGTCAAAGGAAACCGTTCCGGAACCGGAGAAAGGAATGTTGCTGGGCGAGGATACCGAGGGGCATGAAATATTTATACCATGGAAGAATCTATCGAAACATGCCTTTCTGGCCGGCATGCCGGGAAGTGGAAAGACGAATGCAATGATGTATCTGATATCCAACATGGTTAAGGAGGAGATTCCTGTTCTGATTCTGGAACCGGCTAAAAAGGAATACCGGTCACTGACTGCTTTGCGTGGTATGGAGAATGTTGCATTGTTTTCCCCCTGTGCAAACAGTATGTTTCCGATTCATATCAATCCTTTCGAATTCCCACTGGGTATGAAGTTGTCGGATCACATGAATCGGCTGCTGGATGTTTTCAACGGGACATTTCAGCTGGATCCCCCAATGCCTATGCTTCTGACCGAAGGCATCCAAAAATGCTATGAAGATTTATACTGGCTGCCGGGGATGATCAACAAGGGCCTGCTTGAATATCCTACCATGAGTATGCTTTACAGGAATATTGAAAGCCTGCTGGATAAATATCAATATGCAGAAGAAGTAAGAAGTAATCTGCAATCAATATTGCAGGTAAGGATTGGTTCCCTCCTCGCAAGAGAGATGGGAGATATATTTGACGTTAAGAAATCAACAATTGCACCCGAAGAATGGCTGAGCCAAAGTGCTATTGTTGAGCTCTCTTCCCTGGGAACAGCGCCTTCCAATTTTATGATTCTCATGCTGATGACGCTGATCAGAGAATCTCTTGATCAGATTCCATACCGACCGGAAGAGACAAACGGAAAACCCAGGCACGTCATTTTCCTGGAAGAAGCCCATAATTTAATTGCAGACACCAGTGTTCAGCAGCCTGGTGCCCTTGATCCGAAAATATCAGCAACTGCTTTCATAACTAAAATGCTGGCAGAGGTCCGAGCGCTGGGAGAGGCGATTGTGATCGCAGATCAGCTTCCTACATCCATGGCGCCTGAGGTCGTAAAAAATACCTCTTTAAAGATTGGTTTAAGGCTTACATCTCAGGATGAAAGAGAATTGCTGGGGAGCACAATGTCAGCAGATGGAGTCCAGATTGAGCAGATGGCAGTTTTCAATCCCGGCCGATGTCTGGTAGGGTATGAAGGCCTCTTGAAACCTTTCGAATTACAGATTCCACAATTTAAAGGGGATGATGTTCTGAATGACAGACAGCTTTTAGAAGAAGCTGTCTGGAAAGAAATCTATCAGGATATGCTGAAAAGAAGCGGCCGTATCATGGCTGAAAAGTTTTCTGATCAAAAGAAAATTCTGGATAAAGAAGCCGGAATGCTATGGTCACGTTATTTCAAAAACCGACAAGACTGGAAAAATCATGATACAAAGATGGAGAAGTATGAAGAAAACTCTGACAGAATGGATAATTCTGACAGAAAATATCTTACTGCTGAGCGCCAGCGGTTGTTGGATGAGAGTGTTTCTCTGAAAAAAGACTTTGAGCAGCAGATCAATGAATGGATGAGACTTGAATTAGATATTCGTTTATACATCAGTACCATTGACAGAGGTGGCAATGTGCTGGCTTCTTTGACAGATGTGTCCAGGGAGGACAAAGAAAAAGCGACTATAGCAAAAAAAGAGATGCTTAAGATAATCTTTCCTGTTTTCTCTGCAGTAAAAGCATCCCTTTCTGAATTTAAAGAAAAAGGAAAAGAGAAAAAATATGAGGTCGGGGAAGAGCGGACTCAAGGATTTGAATTACAGAAAGAAATA
>CACZQE010000096.1 GCA_902783205.1 uncultured Lachnospiraceae bacterium
GCCAAGACTTATATTTCCTTCATACTGGCTGCCTGTCCCCTCATGATCACTTCCTTTGTCATGAACAACATGCTCCGCTATGAGGGAAAAGCTTATCTGGGTACGATCGGTATGTTTACCGGGTCCATCCTCAATATCATCGGGGATCCCATTCTTATGTTCGGATTTAAGCTGGGAATCGCAGGGGCCGGGCTTTCTACTGCTTTAAGCCAGTGCTTCAGTTTTCTTATACTGCTTTCCATGTTCCTTCGCGGGAAGACTCAGACAAAGCTGGCCTTGTCCATGGTGCAGCGGAAGCTGTCTGTTGTTGCTGAAATCTGTGCCACAGGGTTCCCCAGTCTGATCCGTCAGTCTATGGCCAGTCTGTCCACCATGCTGCTTAACAGTCTTGCCGGTGTATACGGGGATGCGGCCGTGGCAGCCATGAGCATCGTCTCAAGGATTTCCTTCTTTGTCTTTTCCTTTGCTCTTGGCATCGGCCAGGGTTATCAGCCGGTCTGCGCATTTAATTACGGGGCGAAAAAATACAGCCGTGTCCGCAAGGGCTTTTTCTATACAATTGTATTTACAGAGCTATTTCTGATAGTAATGGCAGTTCCTGTCATTCTTAAATCCGGAAGTCTGATTCAATTGTTCCGGGATGATCCGGATGTTGTCCGGATCGGCACCAGGGCTCTGATTCTTCACTGTCTTGCTCTGACTTTCATACCCATGGGTACCGTAACGGAGATGACCTTGCAGTGCACAGGCAATCCGCTTTCGGCTTCTGTTCTGTCTTCATTGCGAAGCGGCGTGATCCTGATCCCTCTGCTCCTGATTCTTTCGCAGACCAGGGGGCTTGCAGGCATTCAGGAAGCTCAGCCTCTTTCCTATGTTCTGACAGCCATTCCCGCCGCCTTTATGGGAGTCCGTTTCTTTAAGAATCTTCCTCTGAAAGACGGTCAGTAATCAGTATCCAAATGTCTCTTTTGCCTGGATCATGTTTTTTCTTACGGCCACATGGAAGGGGCAGCGGGTCTCGCAGACACCGCACCGTACACATTCTCCGGCATGATGGTCAAGAACTTTATAGTGTTCCCGCACGGTCTCAGGTATTTCCTTTCCGGACCGGGTCAGATGAAGGAACTTGGTAACGGAGGCAATATCTATCTTCTTAGGGCAGGGGGCACAGTGGCTGCAGTACATGCAGTGGCCTTCCCATTTGACACGCGGAAAAGTGGCAAATGTCTTCGCGTAATCCTTCTCTTCCTCTTCCAGATCACAGTAAGCGGCACTTTCTCTGAGTTGTTCTGCAGAGTGGGCGCCGGCAAGAACTACAGCTACGGCAGGTCTTGACAGAGCGTAGTGAATGCACTGGGCAGCAGTCAGGGCCACACCGGCAGGCGAAAGTTCCGCATCCAGCAGATCTCCTCCGCCAAATGTCTTCATGACCGTGATGCCAACTCCTTTCTCAAGACAGGTTTCATAAAGCCTCTGCCTGTCAGGATCCATATTTGTATAGCTATTTACATATGTCTCATCCGCCCAGAGGTCTTCCACATCTTCGCTGGCAGGCTGCAGGTCATAGCACGGATTTACGGAGAACATGAGGACTTCGATGCCTCCCTCTTCCACGGCCCGCAGAGCTACCCGGGGATTGTGACTGGACAGTCCGATGTGGCGTATTGTCCCTTTTTCTTTCAATTCTCTCGCATAATCCAGAATGCCGTGATCCACTATTTTCTCCCAGTCATCCATGGCGTCACAATAATGAATCATACCTACATCCAGATAATCTGTGTCCAGCAGATCCATCATTTCCTCAAAACCGGTCTTCACCTTATCCAGGTCTCTTGTACGCAGGTACTGGCCGTCTTCCCAGATTGAGCAGATGTGGGACTGGATCAGAAACTTATCTCTTCTTCCCTTAAGTGCCTTTCCAACTGCCTTACGCATGGAAGGATCAGACCCGTAAAGATCAAAGTAATTGATTCCCAGACGCTCTGCCTCGTCAAACAATTTGCCGGCCATCCCGTAGTTTTCTTCTGAAAAGCCTTCACAGCCCATACCTATTACACTTACTTTCAAACCTGTGTTGCCTAATAGTCTGTAGTCCATCATCACATACCCTTTCTCATAGAAAATCACCGCCGGTCCC
>CACZQE010000097.1 GCA_902783205.1 uncultured Lachnospiraceae bacterium
ATCATCAGCTGCTCCTTTCGCTGTGATAATCTCCTCTGGTAAAAATATACCACATTTCCTTTCTGATGTGACATATGGAGGTAAAATCCCGTGTTATACTGTAGGAAGATTATTGACTTTAGTGTCAAAGAAATGCGCAAGCAGGAGGTAAAAGAAATGGCTGCCACTATATCCGACAATGCAAAGAAAATGATATTCCAGAGTGATATGGCCGCAAGTCTCCGCCGGTTGGGCAAGACGGATTATGCGGTATTTGAAGGAGAATACAACAACGGTGCTGTCCGCGCCGCATTTGATATCAGGATGAAAACATCCTTTATAAAGAAAGCCCCCCTGGACCTGATCAAAAACGACCATATGATCTTCCAGAAAAAGGGACAGGTCTTCTTCCTTCTGTTCGAAGCGGACAAAGACCACTTTGACCGGGTGGATGACTCCGTGACAGTTTTTGAGGAAGAAAAAAAGACCCGGGACTATCAATATAAAATCGAGTTCCGGCATGACAGCAGCATAAAGCCTGAAAAGAAAAAATCCGCTCTGGGCGGCAAAGCCGGCGAGCGGATGGATGAAATCAACGCGATACTGGAAGAGCACGGCATCACAGAAGCGGACGCCTCCTCTCCGGTTGCGGAATATATGAAAACCTGGAAACTGGGTCACCCGGACGGCGAATAGTCCGCCTCCCTGTCAGTCTGCCGAAGAGAAAGTGATCCCGGCCTCTTTATAAATGTCATCCATTTGACCCAGGATCTTAAAGAAATCTTTTTCCTTCATGATCTTATAAAGAGCGATCAGGGACTCCGATTCATCCTGCAGGTCTTCCAGACAGAAGCGGATAATGTCCTCCGCGTTTTCAAAACGGGAAGCATATCCCATCAGGTCCATAACATATCTGAAATAAACATTGAACACAGGCTGGCGGGGATCCTGCGTAAAGTAATAGTGCGCTTTCTCCGCCTGCAGCAGGGTGTCGCTGACCAGGTCCCGCAGGGATACGTCCCTGTAGGGAGCCGGGATGATGCTTTTCTCCGGATCGATCCCACCGTGGGGGAAGGCATCCTCAAGCACCTTGCCCAGTGATCTTCTGGCCGCATGATACTCCGAGTAGGAATTCATATAAAGATAAATCTTTCTGTGTACATTGTAGGCGAAGGGCTGGGTCAGATAATCATAGAAATGTGTGAACTCATGCCAGAGGACAAAGTCCTGGTAGGTCCCCCTGTAGAGAGGCATGTCCTCTGAAAGGTGGAGAACGTACCGGTCAGCGTAGAGTTCCGTTATATCAAATGAACATTCCACACCCTTTTCGGCATCAAATCTTATCTCGTCAATCTGAATTCCGTTCTCCATGTGGTAATACTCTTTATATCTGTTCCACTTTTCATTGATATCTGATACCTTCATATCAGTCACTCCTCTCCGACTACTATATATCCGCCGGCTGTCTTTCTTCCGGCAAAATAGGACTTTTCAGGGTCCTTTTTACAGGGGAAGATCTGCTCTTTCACCCTTTGCGGTGATATCAGCCTGATCCGGTATGATCCCACCGAATCACTCAGAACAAAATCCCCCTCAGCAGTCACGCCCAGAAGAAGCAGCATATGATAACCGCCGTTTCCCGCTTCATAGATGACCGGCTTCCCCTTTTTTAAAACCTCTGTCAGGTCTTCTGCCAGAGTTTCCTCATCAGGTTCTGTCACATATCTGTGGGGGATCTCCTTGAGTGTCAGAATCCGGCTGATGCCCTTTAAGCTTAAAGGCATCTGACTCCTGATGGGTTTTGCGTAGTTTTTCTCGTATCCTTCCCCGTCTGCCTGGGGTTCCAGCCGGCTGATCACTTTCTCAGGATTCCAGTCTTCCTCCGGATACCAGGCTCTGATCACTGTCGTGGTACAGCAGAGAGCACAGCCGTGCATGGCTATATAATCACTGTAGTCTCCGTAAGTCCGGGCTCCCTGCGCATAATTTCTGTAGGTTATGATTTTATCCGGACTGACCATGACATCCAGGTCCCACTGAGGGGCTTCCCCCAGCCCGCCGGAGCCGTCCACCACTTTCGGAGCCTGTGACAGGTCTTCGCTGTTCCACTGAAAGCATCCCCTCTCCATATTAAAACACAGATTAAGGGATCCTCTATATCCCGCCAGGGCCGGGCCGATCCATAAAAATGCCGCTGCCAGCAGCCCTGCGTATTTTTTGATAATAAGTGCTGCCATTCCCATAAGACCACCTGCCTACATATCCTGTCCGGTCTTTATGCCTGACAGGTATTCAT
>CACZQE010000098.1 GCA_902783205.1 uncultured Lachnospiraceae bacterium
GGCCCGACTGACCGGCCAGGATCCGGCTTATGTATTCAAGACACTGGTTACCGTAAGCAATAAAAAAGAATACTATGTATTTGTGATTCCGGTTGCCGAGGAGCTGGATCTGAAGAAGGCGGCAAAGGCCGTGGGAGCCAAGTCTGTCGAGATGATCCCTGTGAAGGAGATCAACAAGATCACCGGCTACATCCGGGGCGGCTGTTCTCCGGTGGGTATGAAGAAGCATTATGTGACAACTTTCCATGAGACTGCGGAGTCGAACCCGGTGATCCTGGTGAGCGGCGGCAAGATCGGCACCCAGATCGAATGCAGGCCGGAAGATCTGAGAGCGATCACCCAAGGACAGTTTGCAGATGTGATCAAGGATCATTAGATGTGGTTAAAAGGACATGAACGTGTTATAATTTAAGTGTTCCCAAGCGGGAAAATGCAAAAATTTATGCACAGTTGACAGATGCAGATTCTGTCAGAATAGGAGGGAGTTACTATGATGAGAAAACTAACGCTTTTATGTGGCTTACTTGCCTTATCAGGCATGCTGCTGCTGGCAGGCTGCGGAGGCTCCGCCGGTTCATCCGATGAAGGCAAGGAGGATGCCCCGGCAGTGACAGAGCAGGAAGCTTCTGAGACCACCACTGCCGCAGCGGAAGAAACACAGACCACTGCTGCCCAGGCTGCTGAGACCCAGTCTGCAGTTGACTGTTCCTTTACATTAGAGGGGAAAGAATATACCCTTCCCTTCGATTACAGTGTCCTGGAGGCCGATGGCTGGTCAACGGATGTTGATGTTTCCCAGGAACTTGGCGGCATGACGTATACATTTCTTTATATGAAAAAAGATGGCAAAGGCAGCATGACCTTCTATGTCTATAATGGAAGCGGTAATAATAAGGCAGTTAAAGACTGCCAGGTTGCCGGGATCAAATGCGGCAAAGATAACCTGGAAGACTATTCCTTTGCCTTGTCGAATGGCTTAAAGCCCGGGGACGACCAGGAGACGGTGGAAACTGCCATGGGAACACCCACAAACAGCAATGATTATGATTCCAGTGTACAGATCGACTACGGAGAGAACAGGAATTCAGGGCAGATCACCTTTGTATGGTTTACGGAATCCGGTAACGCCGAGATCGAAATATCCAATTATCAGAGGGAAGAGACATCGACCAGTTCCGAGGTTCCGGAGTATCTGAGTGAATATACGGCACCGACTGCGATCGGGGATAATTTCGACTCCTCTACCTTCTCCCTGGAGAACACTGTCTATCAGCTGCCTTGTCCGGTCAGCGAATTTGTCAAGAACGGCTGGACATTGAAAGAGGATGAGGATGTGATGGCCGACAGACTGGAGATCTGTCATCTGATCAAAGGGGAGATGGATCTGCAGGTAACAGTGAATAATTATGCGACATATCAGACTCTTGCATCAAATTGTGTCGTGACTGAGGTTTCGGTAGACGCCTATTCAGATACGGATCCCGTTCCTGAATTCAATTTACCGAAAGGCCTGTCGATGAACAGCACACAAGAAGAGCTCGAAAAAGCCATTGATGAATCCGGTCTGGAATTCTCAAAGAATGAATCCGATGGTGCCATCACCTATAATTACAATGATTATGATAAGGGTGCAGGAGCGACCTTCTACTATAGCACCGAGAAAAAGAGAATCATGCAGGCGAGTGCAGAAGGGAAAAACTGGCCCGGCAAATGATGACCTGACAGAGTATCAGGGACTGTGCAGTAACAGTAACTTATGATCGGGGATATGTTATGGCAAAGCAGGACAGGAAGGCCCGGACGGGCAAAAGCAGGAAAGCAAAACAGCATATTGTGGTTTTCCAGGATGAGAACGGGACGGTGATCCGGACTTCTTTCGTTGCGGACGGCGGCAGCGCCGAAGCACCGGAGGTGACGGAAAAACTCTTTGAGACCGCCCACCATGAGCTCCGCTTTACCGGCTGGGACCATCCTCTGTCGCCAATCACTGAGAATGTGGTCATGAAACCTGTCTACCGGTCTCTTCCTAAGAGTTATCTGGTAATGTACTTCGGGGAGGACGGGAAGATCA
>CACZQE010000099.1 GCA_902783205.1 uncultured Lachnospiraceae bacterium
AACTGAACGGCAAGCTGATCGGCGCTGCACAGCGTGTTCCGACTCCGACAGGTTCCACCACAATCCTTACAGCAGTTGTTAAGGGTGACGACGTAACAGTTGATGGAATCAACGCAGCTATGAAGGCAGCTTCCAACGAGTCCTTCGGTTACAACGAGGACGAGATCGTTTCTTCCGATATCGTAGGAATGAGATTCGGTTCCTTATTCGATGCAACACAGACAATGGTTAACCCGGTAGGCGACGGCCTCTTTGAGGTACAGGTTGTTTCATGGTATGACAATGAGAACAGCTACACATCTCAGATGGTTCGTACAATCAAGTACTTCGCTGAGCTTGCTTAATCGTAACCCGAATGTTTTAAGCAGAACATGGGTCCGGTCTTAGGACCGGACCCGTTTTTTTATAAGGAGACCAATTATGCTTAATAAGAAATCTGTAGATGATATTAATGTAAAGGGCCAGAGAGTCCTGGTGCGCTGTGACTTTAACGTACCCCTGCAGGATGGCGTGATCACTGACGAGAACCGTCTTGTAGCATCCCTTCCGACCATTAAAAAGCTGATTGCCGACGGCGGAAAGATCATCCTCTGCTCCCACCTGGGCAAGCCCAAAGGAGAGCCTAAGCCTGAGCTTTCTCTTGCGCCGGTTGCAAAGAGAATGTCCGAGCTTTTAGGACAGGAAGTTGTATTTGCGGCAGATCCCGAAGTTGTAGGACCTAATGCAAAGGCAGCTGTTGCCGCTATGAAAGACGGCGACGTTGTACTTCTTGAGAACACCCGTTATCGTAAGGAAGAGACCAAGAACGGAGAGGCTTTCTCCAAAGATCTTGCATCTCTCTGCGACGTATTTGTTAATGATGCTTTCGGTACCGCACACAGAGCACACTGCTCCAATGTAGGTGTGACAGAGTATGTTGATACTGCAGTGGTGGGTTACCTGATGCAGAAAGAGATCGATTTCCTCGGTAATGCTGTCAATAATCCCGAGAGACCTTTTATCGCTATCCTGGGCGGATCCAAGGTTTCCTCCAAGATTTCCGTTATCAACAACCTGCTTGACAAGGTAGATACACTGATCATCGGCGGCGGCATGGCTTACACATTTGCCAAGGCTCAGGGCAATGAAGTAGGAAAGTCCCTGCTTGAGGAAGACTATCTTGACTACTCCCTCGAGATGATCAAAAAGGCAGAAGACAAGGGCGTTAAGCTCCTTCTTCCGGTTGATACCGTTGTTGCAAAAGAGTTTGCAAATGATGCTCCTTCCCGTGTTGTAGAAGGAAGCATGGCACCTGATGAGATGGGCCTTGATATCGGACCCAAGACTCAGAAGATTTACGCAGACGCTGTTAAGGATGCAAAAACTGTTGTATGGAACGGTCCCATGGGCGTATTCGAGATGCCTAATTTCGCAAAGGGAACCATCGCAGTAGCAGAGGCTCTTGCACAGACTGATGCCGTAACCATCATCGGCGGCGGTGACTCCGCAGCAGCTGTTAACCAGCTGGGATTCGGTGACAAGATGACTCATATCTCCACAGGCGGCGGCGCTTCCCTTGAGTTCCTTGAGGGCAAGGAGCTTCCGGGTGTGGCAGCAGCAAACGACAAATAAATAACTGAAAATATTTCACAGGCTTCCCCACAGGGAAGCTTGTGAAAGTAAAATGAAAAGAGGGTATAAAAATGCGTAGAAAAATCGTAGCAGGTAACTGGAAAATGAACAAGACTCCTACAGAAGCACTGGCACTGATCGAGGAGTTAAAGCCTCTGGTAGCAAGTGATGACGTGGACGTGGTTTTCTGTGTTCCGGCAATTGACCTGATCCCCGCAGTGGAAGCAGTTAAAGGCACCAATATCAATATCGGCGCACAGAACCTTTACTTTGAGGAGAGCGGCGCTTACACAGGTGAGATCGCTCCGGCTATGCTTGTTGACGCAGGCGTTAAGTATGTAATCATCGGACACTCTGAGAGAAGAGGCTATTTCGGCGAGACAGATGAAGATGTAAATAAGAAAGTGCTTAAGGCTTTAGAGCATGGTCTTATTCCGATCATGTGCTGCGGCGAGTCTCTTGAAGAGAGAGAGCAGGGCGTTACGATCGAGGTTGTCCGCAAGCAGGTTAAGGTTGGATTCCAGGGCGTCAGCGCTGCAGACGCAGCTAAGGTTGTTATCGCTTATGAGCCGATCTGGGCTATCGGAACAGGAAAAACTGCTACAACCGCACAGGCTCAGGAAGTCTGCAAGGCAGTCCGCGAAGTAATCGCTGAGATCTATGACGATGCTACTGCAGCAGCTATCCGTATCCAGTACGGCGGATCCGTAAACGGAAAGACAGCTCCGGACCTGTTCGCACAGGATGATATCGACGGCGGTCTTGTTGGCGGCGCTTCCTTAAAGGCTGATTTCGGAAACATCGTTAATTACAAATAAGAAGCCGGAGTTACACTTCGGAATGTAGATGAACCATATATCCGCAGGACCTCCGGGAACTGCGGATATTTTTTGTAAGACAGGAGCCGGATTATGAAAAAAACAATCTTACTATTTGATCTGGACGGAACCCTGACACGGTCCGGAGAAGGCATTACAAAGTGTGTCCGTTATGCCCTCGAGGGCATGGGATATCCCGCTCCTGATCCGGAGGAACTGGTTTCCTTCATCGGGCCTCCCCTGGCAGATCAGTTTATGGTTTTCGCGGGCATGGACAGGGATCAGGCGCTGGAGGCAGTCCGCCTTTACCGGGAGAGATATGAAGTAAAAGGAATCTTTGAAAACAGTCCCTATCCGGGTATTCCGGAGCTTTTGTCCGCCGTACGACGGGAAGGTGCCGTCACAGCAGTAGCTTCCTCAAAGCCGGAGCGCTATGTCCGGAAAATCCTTGACCATTTTCAGATACTGGACTGTTTTGATGAAATTGTCGGAGACACCATGGACGGGAGCCGGTCCTCCAAGATTGCCGTGATCAGGGAAGTCATGGACCGCCTCCATACCGGTCCGGACAGGGACCTGATCGTAATGATCGGAGATAAGAATTACGACGTTGACGGGGCCAGAGAAGCCGGAGTCATGAGCCTGGCAGTCGGTTACGGTTACGGGAGCCCGGAGGAGCTGGTCAGGGCGAGACCTGACCGGATCGCCTGGACAGTGCCCCAGCTGGAAGAAATTCTGACCGATCTCTGCCGCAGGCCTGATTTCTATAGCCGGGAAAAGGGGGAATCCGAAAGCGGAACAGGAGACGACCGGCTTGACAGGCAGCTGGCATTTGCCCTGATGATCGACCGGGAGAAGAACATTTTCCGGCAGACTCACCTGTCCGGGCACGGGAGAAATGAAAATGATGCCGAACATGCCTGGCATATGGCGGTCATGGCCTATCTGCTTAAGGAATATGCCAATGAGCAGGTAGATATCAGCCGTGTTATGATCATGTGCCTCATCCATGATATCGTGGAGATTGAGGCCGGGGATACCTATGCCTATGATAAGAAGAACCTGAAGACCCAGAAGGCAAGGGAAGACGCGGCAAAGGAGAAGCTTTATTCCATGCTGCCGGATGACCAGAAGCAGGAGATGATCAGTCTCTTTGATGAGTTTGAGGAAGCAGAGACCCCCGAGGCAAAGTTTGCCCACGCCATGGATAATCTTCAGCCTCTGCTATTAAATCACAGTAACGGAGGCAGTGACTGGGTTGAACATGAAATGACATCCGGGCCGGTCTATGAGAGACAGACCCTGACCAGACTCGGGTCGGAGAAACTTTATCAGGTAACTGACCGGATCATACAGGACAATATAAAGAAGGGCAGTCTGAAAGAATAAACTGGTATTAAAAAAATAAACGAAATTGGCTATTTATTTATTATCAGAATGACATATAATGAATCGTATATATCAGGTAGGGACATTACCCTTTAAAAGGCCGACAGTGGCCGCGATCATAATTATACGGAGGAACCTGTAATAATGAAAAGAATACTTACGATTCAGGATATTTCATGCCTTGGAAAATGCAGTCTGACCATCGCTCTGCCCATTATTTCATCCATGGGCGTGGAGACAGTGATACTGCCGACCGCTGTTCTCTCCACCCATACCATGTTTCAGGGATTTACCGTCAAAGATCTCTCTGATCAGCTGATTCCCATTACGGAACACTGGAAGAAGGAAAATGTGGTCTTTGACGCTATCTATACAGGATATCTCGGGACTGAGGAAGAAATAGACGCGGTAAAAGAGATCATCAGGGATTTTTCCACAGAAGACACGGTCGTCTTTGTGGACCCGGTTATGGGAGATAACGGAAAGCTTTATCCAGCCTTTGACGAGAATTATGCCGCTAAAAATGCCACCCTCTGCGCATGCGCGGATATTATCGTGCCCAATATGACAGAGGCATGTTATATGACCGGCATGGACTACAGGGAAGAATATGATGAAGCCTATGTCAGGGAACTGATCACGAAGACAGCCGGACTGGGCGCCTCTGTGACGGCCCTGACCGGGGTGTCCCTGTCAGAGGGAAAGACCGGTGTCATGGGTTATGACAGCAGGAATGATTCCTGGTTTGTATATCAGAATGACAGGATCCCCACATCCTATCACGGTACGGGGGACGTTTTCTCCAGCGTTACAGTCGGCGCCATGATGCGGGGGATCAGCTGGCAGGATTCCCTGAAAATCGCAGCTGACTATACAGCCCATACTATCGAGGTAACCATGGACAATCCAAAAAAGCCCTGGTACGGAGTGGATTTTGAGACAACCATACCGGATCTCATCACCGTCTTAAAACAATTTATTGAAGATTGACCCGCCATCTGCTATGATGAATATTAGACGGGAAACATCTGTGTTTCATAAGGAGGGTATCTATTATGGATGTTATGGAAGCTATTTTTGAGAGAAGGAGTATCCGAAAGTTTACGGATCAGATGATTCCGGATGATATACTGGAGCAGCTGGTGGAAGCGGCTCTGCACGCTCCGAGCGGCAGGGGAGACAAGACCTGGAAGTTCACGGTAGTTACAAATGCGGATCTGATCAGGAAGCTGGCAGATGGTATTTCCCGCCAGCTGAACAGACAGGGTTATAACATGTATAATCCCACAGTACTGATCATCCCTTCCAACCTCAGGGACAGCCGTTTCGGCAAAGAGGATGATGCCTGCGCGCTGCAGAATATTTTCCTGGCAGCTCACGCTTATGGAGTGGGTTCCTGCTGGATCAATCAGCTCCAGGGTATCTGTGATACGGATATCATCCGCCCCATTCTTGATGAGATGGGCATTCCGGCTGATCATGTGATCTACGGTATGGCAGCTCTGGGTTATCCGGCAGCAGACAACGGTTCACACCCCTATAAGAGAGTGGGAGAGGTGGCCTACGTTCGATAAGGCAGGTCCGGAATAAAAATGTATGCAGAGGGTGCTGCACAAAAGAGTGAAAAATGTGCGGCACCCTTTTTCTGGCTGTGAAGAGGCGGTGAAAAGCAATGAAGAATCATATCACCCGATATCTGGGAAGAATACTTGTACCGGTTCCCTTTCTGTTTGGCCTGATCGGCCTGACAAAGACGCCGGGCTATAGTCTGCTGGACTGTGCCTACCATTCGGTCCAGCTCTATGTAATGGAGTTTGCCGACGGCATCGTCATGAACCCCTGCGTGGAGATCGCCCGCTGGACGGCCCCCTGTATCACTGTGGCCGCTATTATCACCTTCTTCTACCGGCTGGTAGAGAGGCTGCGGATCCTCCGGCTGACCTTCCGCCAGGATCCGGTCATCATCCACGGAGACAGTGCCAATATAGCTGTTATGCTGGACCAGATGAAGCACAGGGCCATGATCTCGGAAGATAAAATGGGCTACCGGGTGGGCAGGCAGCTGGTCATGTTCGACCGTGACGAGGATATGTTTGAGTATATTAATTCTCACAGGAAAGAACTCCTGTCCGGAAGCTCTAAAGTAATCCTGTGTTCGGAGAATATCCGAAGGGGAAGCTATGAGAATACACAGATCACCATATGCAATCTCTCGGAAAACTGCGCCCGTCTTTACTGGGAACAGCATCCTGTTCTGCGGGAAGACGAGAAAATCCTGATTATCGGCACGGGCAATTACGGCACGGGAATCCTTTCCCAGGCTATTCTGAATAATGTGATTTCCACGGATTCGGCCATAAGCTATCATGTGGCAGGAGATTACAGAGATTATTTTATTACCCATCCGGGCATCTGCAGAGCTATGGAAGTCTATACAGAAGACGAAGAAGGCCGGGAGCATCTGTACAGAGAAGGCCTTAATGTCTGCGGAAACCGGGATCAGATACATTTTCACAACAGGTCCTGGCAGGAGGTTGTCAGCGGCTTCGGGCCCTTTGACCGGGTGATCATTGTCACGGATTCCGATGCGGATAATTTAAATATCCTTAATGAGATTAAACTTTATTTCTGTAACGACATTTATCATATCAAGTATATTGACCGGGAGACCCTTAAAGATCTCTGGGACCTGGACAAGGAAAACATCACTCCTTTCGGTGTCCGGGAAGAGCTCTTTAACGAGGATACTATCATGAGGGACGGTCTGTTCAGACGGGCC
>CACZQE010000100.1 GCA_902783205.1 uncultured Lachnospiraceae bacterium
GCAGCTTTACCAAGACAGACAATGGCTTTGTTTTGAAGCTCCCGGATATGGAAGATGGTGATCATTATGATGTGGAGTATACCGCTTCTGTCAATTACGAAATGCTCTCAAAAAGCGGTACGGCAACTTATCATGAATCGGCAAATGAGGTCGAACTTAGATGGGCTGAGGGAAAAAAACCGGACACTGACGTGAGTTATGGATACACGATTGATTACGGTTCATTGGACAAATCAGTGACAAATGTTTCCGATTTGATTGAAGATGAAACCGGAAAGTACAGAGTGGTTACTTATTCTATCAAGTCTAACGAGAAGAGGAAGAAAAGAGTCAGTCAGATTTCCGATACGATTCGTCCCGATTCACAGAATGTTATGAAAATGTCCGGGAATGGAATTACTGTTGTCGTGATCAAAAAAGACTGGACGCAAGAGACCAGATCCCTGTCGTGGGGAGAAAGTGGCTTGACAAAGACCAGTGATTATTCCTGGGTCTATCGACCACCGGAAACGGATGGCCCGGCTTCTTACGAAATCACTTATGAGACAAGGGTGGATATGTCCAATATTAATACCACCAGGATTGTCAACAATGATGCACATGACGATTATGAAGGAGATGGAAATGGCCAGGCTATAACTCCGGTAGAAGGAGGTCAGGTGGAACTGTCCAAAACTGTCGCCTCAGAAGACGCAGAAAAAGTGGAATGGTCTATTGATCTTACTGTGCCTAAAGGTGGACTTGCCACAGCAGAGGTAACAGATGATCTGCCCCATAACCTCCAGTTTGATCTTTATGATATTTTTGAATCGATTGAAGTGACCGGCCTGATCAATGATGAGACTTATGAGGTTGACGAAATCAAAAATAGCGCAGGAACAACTACCAAATTGCTCATCACCTTTTATAAAGATGCCGCAATGACCCAGACTGGCCTGAACGGCAGTGATTCCAACCGTGTGGTCAATATCAGGGTAGTCACCAGGAATAATGAGAAGTGGATGGAGGAGGCACAAAAAGATGACGGCGCAATAACTCATCTGGGACATACCAACACAGCGAAGATTGGTTCTTCGGAAGAAAAGGCCACTGCCCATCCTGCCAGAAAGAATATACATAAGTATACAGCGAATGAAACAGATAATCCGACAATAGAAGATTATTATAAATACAGGGTAGTCATTGATGGGGTCACTGAAGATACGGTAGATATTATCGAGACCTTTGACAGAGAAGTGTTTGAACTGGCACCGGCCAATTCCCCGACTCCCGAGAGTGGTAAAATATATTATGGGGATACCTGGAATGTGAGCGGCACCCAGAATACTTATGCAAGTATGCAGAATACCACTACCGGCGGAGTGATCAGCACAAACTCACTGCCGAAAAAAGAAGATGGAAGCTATTATAAGTATTATCAGATTTACTACTATCTTCATATGACGGAAGCAGGGAAAACAAAGGCGAATGAGAAAGCCCTTGCCCATGGAGGGTCTGTGACCTTCAAGAACACGGCAGGATATGCAGGAGCGAAGTCTGATGTTGATATCACTTATGGCAATCCGGTCGTTAAGAAAGATGGCGTACAGGCCGATGATAAGATAAACTTTACCATCACGATTAATCCTGACAAATTGACACTTAATCATGGCGAGGTTATGACTTTGGAAGATACTTTCTCCAAAACTTTGTCCATAGATTATTCCTCGATCAGAATCACCACGGATCCTGCGGACAAACAATCAGAAGTCAGCTATGACTATTACGGAAACAAAGGAGTATTTAAAGTACCGGATCAAACCAAGGTTGTTATCACCTATACATCAAAGGTTATTGGTACGGGAGAAGTCAATGTCTGGAATAATGCAGTATTGAACGGGGATTTTGAAGACGGGTACGATGAATGGGTTGAAAAATCCTCTGAAGGCGAGGGAGGAGCCGGTGTCTATGCCATCTATCTGCTTAAATATGCCTCTGAGAATATGCAGAGCGGTACCTTGGCTGGAGCCAGATTCCGGATTTTAGACAGTGAGCATAATCCCATCACTTACAGCAGCAAGCTCAATCCGGACTCCGGTAATTCCGACAAGATCGGACAGCCCATTACTTTCACAACGACATCTGAAGGAAAGATCCTCATCGGCCTGTCCCGATATGCGCACGGAGTGACTCTCAAAAAAGAAACGGTCTACTATCTGGAGGAAATAGAGGCACCTGATGGTATGCAGCTGGATACGACTCTTTACAGTTTCTTGATATCCGACGATCCAAATCAGGCCAATTATACCCGCGGGGACGGAGTGCGGGTTTATTATGTCGGCGATATTCTGAAGGTCAGGAACTATCCGGAATCCCAGAACCTGACACTCAGCAAACGTTTTGCGGGCAACATTGACTTAACTGAGAATCAGAAGAAGAAGCTGTCTTTTGAAATTGTCAAAGTGAGTGAAGATGGAACTGAGATTACCGGGGATAATGCCTTTAAGAAAACCATTCAATATGCAGATATGACTTCTGGTAAATATACAGTAACTTCAGATACTGCAGACGATGAAGGAAGGAAGACCTTTGGAGAGGGCTCTTATCGAGTCATAGAAAAAAATGCATCCGCAGCCACTCTGGGACTGCCTGATACTGTGACTGCATCGACAGTTTACAGCGTTAATTCGAATGGCAATACAATCACTGAAGATAGTGTTGTAACGACGGATTCTATTGCGGGAAAGCATCTGGCAAATGTGACCGGGAAAAAAAGTGCGAACGTAATATTTACCAACACTTATACCACCGGAGCCTACTATTTCAACAAAGTGGAAGCCGGCACCGATCAACCTCTTGCCGGTGCGGTATTTACTGTGTATAAAGCAGCGGATGACAGTGAAGTGACCACTTATACCACAGGTGCAGATGGTAAGTTTTCCGTCAAAAGGATTGGAAATGATTCTATTCAGCTGGATCCCGATGTGCTGTATTACATTGTTGAGACTGCAGCACCGGAAGGTTATGAACTGCCGGTTCCCGCACCAAAATACTATTTCTATTTTGGCACGGAAGGACAGGAGGCACCGGCAGGCGCGGCGGAGAACAACGCTGTGA
>CACZQE010000101.1 GCA_902783205.1 uncultured Lachnospiraceae bacterium
CATTTCAGTCCCCGCAGAGGAGACAGCTCACCTGGCGGTTTATCTTGCAACATCAAGAGTCTGGACTGCTTCCGGGAAGATGGACGACCCGCTCCAGTCCATTCATTTAAGACACGTGGTACTGTCCATGGTCGGCATTGCGGAAAGGATGACTGACATACCCTTCCGCAGTGACAGGTCCCTGATCGACGACCTGGCCGAGCATGTGGCTGTCATGAAAAAGAGAATCTCCATGGATCTGATCGCGGGCAATACCCAGACAGACATGATCCGGGAAAAGTATCCCGGTATCTACTCTGCTGTGGAAACAGCCTGCCAGGTGCTGACGGAGTGGATTTATCCCAAAGACCTCAAGGATTCGGATGTGGGCCTGATCGCCATACATTTTGCGGCGGCTGCGGAACGGATCCGGAAGAATGCAGAGAAAGTGGCGGTGGCAGTGGTATGTCCCCTGGGCATAGCCAGTTCCAAGATGCTGGCTGCCTCCCTGATCCGGTCGTTTCCCGAGATCGAGGTGAGGAAGATTACTTCCGCCTTTTCTATAGATGAAGACCAGCTTCACAGTGACGGAATCGACCTGATCATTTCGACGGCGGAGATTCCCACGACCTATCCCCACCTTTGTGTGGACAAGGTCCTCCAGGTTCAGGATAAAATGCGGATCAGAAATTATCTGACGCAGATCACCGCGGACCGAGACAGGGGCAGGATGAACGACAGACATGACAAGTCGGCATCCCTGACCATGGAGGACGTAAGAATCCTGGCCGGCCTGGGAACAGAGATTTCCGAGCTGGTGGAATATTTCTCCATCCTTACCCTGGAGAGAGGGGATTCGGCGGAAGATCTGATGTCGGCTGCTGCCGCGGCCATGACGGATTCGGATTCTCTGCGGAAAGCCCTCATGGAAGGCTTTAAGGCCCGGGAGAGGATCAGTGGTACTTACATAAAAGAAATGGAAATCTGTCTGCTTCACTGCAGGAGTAATGCAGTGGCTCACAGCAGGTTTATATATATTTCCTTATCGGAACCTATGGCATCGCCTGACGGACTGATCCGGGGCGCTGTAGCCATGGCGGTTCCGGAGGATGTGGAAGATGAGATCCTCATCGAGCCCGTGGGACGGCTTTCCGCCCTGCTGGTGGAGGATCAGAGATTTCTTCAGGCGCTTCTCGACCGGGATCAAGCCGCGGGGACCCGTTACATTGAGAAGGCGCTTGTGAAATATTATCAACAAGAGGTTTTAAGAATTATGGAGGTATGAGGAGATGAAAAACGGCTTACAGAGATTTGGTAAGTTCCTTTCCGCAATGGTAATGCCCAACATCGGCGCATTCATTGCATGGGGTTTTATCACTGCTTTATTTATCCCGGACGGCTGGCTGCCCAATGAGCAGCTTGCTTCCATCCAGCCCTATATGCTGACATATCTTCTGCCGATCCTGATCGCTTATACAGGCGGTAAAATGGTCGGCGGAGCACGTGGCGGCGTTATAGGTGCCATCGCTGTAGTAGGCTGTATCGCCGGTGTCGGCGGAACAGAAGGACAGCCTATGTTAATGGGCGCTATGGTAATGGGCCCCCTTGCAGGCTACATTATCAAGAAGTTTGACGGTTTCATGGAAACACGTATGCCCGCAGGTTTCGAGATGTTGATCAACAACTTCTCCGTAGGTATCCTGGGTATGCTCATCGCCATTCTGGGCTTCTATGTAATCGGCCCGTTCATGACGATAATCCTTGCAGTCCTGACAGCAGGTGTTGACGTTCTGATCAAGAACAACCTGCTCCCGCTTGCAGCTATCTTTATCGAGCCCGCTAAGGTTCTTTTCCTGAACAACGCAATCAACCACGGTATCTTTACACCGATCGGTGCTGAGCAGGTTAAGACAGCAGGCCAGTCCATCATGTACATGCTTGAGGCAAACCCGGGCCCGGGCCTTGGTGTTCTGTGTGCATACTGGGCATTTGCAAAAGACAAGGCAACAAAAGACTCTGCACCCGGCGCTATCATCATCCACTTCCTGGGTGGTATCCACGAGATCTACTTCCCCTACGTGCTGATGAACCCGATCGTTATCATTGCTCCGATCGTTGGTAATATCTGTGCCATCACATGGTTCTCCCTGACAGGCTGCGGCTTAAAGGGACCGTCCTCACCGGGATCCATCATCGCTTTCCTGGCTATGGCACCTAAGGATAAGATTTTACTGATCGCTATCGGCGTTCTGATCGCAGCAGCAGTTTCCTTCGTCATCGCTTCTTTCATCATCCGTGCAACAAGCTCTGATGTTTCCATCGAGGACGCACAGGATCAGATGGCAGACATGAAGGCACAGGCTAAAGGAACTGCTTCCGTAACAGATGCAAGTGCAGTTAAGAAAGTCATCTTCGCATGTGATGCAGGAATGGGATCCTCCGCTATGGGAGCAACCAAGTTCCGTAACCGCATCAAAGCAGCAAGACCTGACATCACCGTAACAAATACATCCGTAGATAATATCCCCGCTGACTGTGATATCGCAGTCGTTCAGACTACATTAAAGGATCGTGCGGCTAAATCCGCTCCGCAGGCACAGCTTGTAACAATCGGCAACTTCCTGAATGATCCGGCTCTGGATTCCCTCTATCTGCAGCTGACTACACTGGATGCTCCGGCAGAAGCTCCGGCAGAAGCAGACGTAACTCAGCCCGCTAAGGCAGTTAAGAAGGATGTCCTTGTCCGCGAGAGCATCAAGCTCGGCCAGCCTTCCGTAACAAAGGAAGAGGCGATCAGAAGAGCCGGCGAGCTCCTGGTGGAGAGAGGCTGCGTAGAGCCTGCTTATGTAGACGCTATGCTTGAGAGAGAAAAGCTTGTCAGCACATACATGGGTATGGGTATCGCAATCCCCCATGGTACCGCACAGGCTAAGGGCACCGTTAAGAAGACTGCAATCACAATGCTGCAGTATCCGGACGGCGTTGACTTCGGCGACGAGAAAGCCCAGCTGGTATTCGGTATTGCCGGAATCGGCGATGAGCATCTTGACCTGCTTGG
Organism: uncultured Lachnospiraceae bacterium; assembly: GCA_902783205.1. Next base: position 3,038 of record CACZQE010000101.1, read on the forward strand.
AAAGATCAGCATGGCACTCGATGATCCGGACACTCTGGAGAAGATGAAGACTACAGATGATGTTGACTGGATCCTGAAGACTTTAAGCTAAGACTGATACTAACCTTTTGATAACTGCACAGGCCCCGTTTATGTAAACGGCGGGGACTGTGCAGTGGGGCCTGTAACCTTTAACGGGGAAAGGAGTAAATCCAAATGAAAACAGCAATTCAATTCGGCGCAGGTAATATCGGCAGAGGCTTCATCGGTATGCTCCTGGCACAGGCAGGCTACAAAGTGGTATTTGCTGATGTAAATCCTGTAATCATCGACCGCCTCGCTGAGGACAAAAGCTATGTTGTCCAGGTGAGAGACGTAGAGAGCAAGGACTATGAGATCACAAATATCGAAGCTGTTTATTCCAATAAACCTGAGATCGTGGACGAGATCAGCAAAGCGGAAATCCTTACAACAGCTGTAGGACTTGTAATCCTGCCCAGGATTGCCCCGGCTATTGCCGACGGAATTCGTAAGCGTTTTGAAGAAGGAAGCGAAACATATCTCAATATCATTGCATGTGAGAATGCCATCCGGGCAAGCTCCCAGTTAAAAGAGCACATCTATGGGCTGCTTTCGGACGAGGAGAAGGCTTACTGTGACAAGTATGTCGGATTCCCGGACTGCTCGGTAGACAGAATTGTTCCGCCCATCCGTAACGAAGTACCCACCACAGTTGTTGTGGAAAACTATTATGAGTGGAATGTGGAAAAGGCTTCCTTTAAGGGCGAGATTCCCCAGATTGAAGGAATGAATCTGGCGGACAACCTGGATGCTTATATTGAGCGTAAGCTCTTTACCCTGAATACGGGACACTGTATCACAGCTTATCTTGGCGTGATCAAAGGTCTTCCTACAATCAAGGAAGCAATTGAAGATCCGGAAATCTATGCCCTGGTGCATGAGGCTATGCAGCAGTCCGGCGACGGACTTGTGCATAAGCACGGATTCGACGCTGAGGCTCATGCAGCCTATATTGAAAAGATCATCAAACGTTTCAAGAACCCCTATCTGGAGGATGATGTGACAAGAGTCGGCAGAGAGCCGCTCAGAAAACTCAGCCCGACAGACCGTCTTGTAAAGCCGACCATGACAGCTCTTGGCTTCGGACTTCCCGTGGACAAGCTGATCGTCGGAATCGGCGCAGCGCTCCGCTACAATAACCCGGATGATCCCCAGAGCCTTGAGATGCAGGAGCAGATTAAGGAACTGGGCGTGAAGGATGCCTTCGCAAAGTTCTCCGGCGTAACGGACGAGGGACTTCTGGATGAGGTATGCAAAGCCTACGATCAATTTGCCTGAAAAAAATGATAAACCGGATTATAAAACCAGAACATAAAATATGGATCCATGCCAGGCCGGCCGCAATGATCGCGGGTCTGGCCTCGAAATTTGACAGTGTGGTCATGCTCATGGCTGATGAGCGGATCGCCGATGCAAAGGATGTTACTGCAGTCCTGAACCTTTTCCCCCGCGGTACGGAGGAAGTGGAACTCCTTACGGAAGGAAGCGATGAGGCTCAGGCAGCAGAAAAAATGGAGGAATTGCTCCTGACATTTCAGGAGTCAGATACAAAATAATTCGGAAAAAGAGAACCTCTCTTCCGGGCCCCGCGAGCCGGAGGAGGGGTTCTTTTTTGCCTGAAAGCAGGGA
>CACZQE010000102.1 GCA_902783205.1 uncultured Lachnospiraceae bacterium
AAAGCATTTATCCCCATTCGCAAGAAGGGTAAGCTGCCCCGTGAGGTTGTCTCAAAAGAGTATGATCTTGAGTACGGCAAAGCTGTGATAGAGATGCATAAGGATTCCATTTTCCCGGGACAGAGAGTTGTTCTGGTGGATGACCTGCTGGCGACGGGCGGCACATCCAAGGCCGCATGCGAACTGATAGAGAAACTCGGCGGAGTCGTTGTCAAGATTATCTTTGTCATGGAACTGGCAGGACTGAACGGACGTAAAGAACTTGAAGGATATGACGTGGAAAGCGTCATCACATACCCGGGAAAGTAAACAGAGAAATTCTTCATGAGTGTTGAGCATTTAAATTTACTGGAACGAATCGAACAAAAGAAAGACACCTTTTCCAAAGGACAGAAAAGGCTTGCGGCCTATATCAAGGAGCATTATGACAGCGCCGGCTATCTGACCGCTTCAAAGCTGGGCAAGGAGTCCGGTGTCAGTGAATCCACAGTCGTCCGCTTTGCCTATCAGCTGGAGTATGACGGCTATCCTGACCTGCAGAAGGCAATTCAGGTAATCGTCAAAACCAACTCCAATTCCATTCAGAGAATGTCTCTTTCTTCCAAGAGATATCAGGAAAAGGGCGTTCTGCGCAGTATCCTGACTACGGATGCCAACCGTCTTCGGGACACTATCAATAACGGAATTGATGAAAAGGAGTTCGATAAAGCCGTTAAGATGATCAATGACTGTAAGCGGCTGTTTATCCTGGGCGCCCGGAGTGCAGCTTATCTGGCAGGCCTTCTGGGCTACTACTTCTGCATGATGTTCGACAATGTGATCGTGGTGGAAGCCAACAGCACTTCTGAGACACTGGAACAGATTTATACCATCGGTGAGAACGATGTGATCATCGGTGTTACATTTCCAAGGTATTCCAAGCGGACCATTATCGCTCTGGATTACGCAAAGAACCACCATGCGGGCACCATTGCCCTTACCGACAACATGCAGTCGCCTATTATTCAGTATGCCGACTGCAAGCTGATCGCAAAGAGTGATGTAATGACCATTGTGGATTCCCTTGTGGGACCCCTTTCCGTAGTCAATGCCCTGGTGACAGCCGTGGCCCTTCTCCGCAAGGACGAGGTGGAGAAACGGCTGATGGCACTGGAAGAACTCTGGAACGAGTACGATGACGTGTACAACAGAGGAGCAGGCCGATGAAAGAAATCATAATAGTTGGAGCAGGGGCAGCCGGTATGATGGCTGCCATTTCTGCGTCCGGACAAAAAAATGAAAAGCGCGGCAAAGACAAGGTCCGCGTAACCATAATAGAAAAAAACGACCGCCCCGGAAAGAAGATCTATATCACAGGAAAAGGACGGTGTAATATTACCAACAGCTGTCCGCCGGAGGACTTCCTGTCCTCGGTGGTGACCAATCCCCGATTTCTTTATTCCTCCTTTGCCGGCTGGAACAACGAGGACATGATCCGCTTTCTGAATGAACAGGGTCTTGAGACCAAAGAGGAGAGAGGAAGACGGATTTTCCCGGTTTCCGATCATTCTTCCGACGTGATCAGGACTCTCAGGAAAGCCTGTCAGGACAGAGGGGTGCATTTTCTCTTCGATCAGGAAGCTGAGGAAATTCTCCTTGATCCTTCCGGAAAATGTGTGACGGGACTAAAGCTTTCAGACGGAACAGAGCTTAATTGTGACAGCCTGATCCTCGCATGCGGAGGCTGTTCTTATCCCTCTACGGGATCTGATGGAAGCGGCTGGCGTATTGCGGCCGGGGCAGGCCACAAGATAAAAGCGCCACAGCCTTCTCTGGTCCCCTTTGTCATGGAGGAGATCTGGTGCCGTGACCTGATGGGTCTGACTCTTAAAAATGTGTCCCTGACCCTGAAGACAGGTAAAAAGACCATTTTTGACGGATTTGGCGAAATGCTTTTTACACATTTCGGTATCAGCGGCCCCCTGGTCCTGACGGCCAGCACCTGTCTCGGTAAATATCAGAAGCAGCTGAAAGAGGGAAAAATCCGCTGCATCATCAACTTTAAGCCT
>CACZQE010000103.1 GCA_902783205.1 uncultured Lachnospiraceae bacterium
AGAAAATCCCATTTTACAGGTTAAGGACGTACATTTCAGATATAATGATGAGAAAGAAACTTTAAAAGGAATCAGCCTGGATATATATGAAGGAGAAAAAATTGCTGTCCTGGGCTCCAACGGCGCAGGAAAATCCACATTTTTCCTGAACATCAACGGCGTATTAAAGTCAAGCTCCGGAGAGATCTGTTACCGGGGAAAGACAATCGACAAGAAGAGCCTTAATGAGCTCAGAAAAAATGTAGGTATCGTGTTCCAGGATGCCGACAATCAGATTATTGCTTCTACCGTTGAGGCAGAAGTTTCCTTCGGTCCCATGAACCTTAAGCTTCCCCGTGAAGAGGTGGTGGCAAGGGTTGAGAAGGCGCTTGCCTATATGAATATCAGCGACTTTAAGAAGAGAGCGCCCCACTATCTCAGCGGCGGAGAGAAAAAGCGGGTCAGTATCGCGGATATCATCGCAATGGAATCCGAGATTATCATTTTTGACGAGCCGACTGCTGCTCTGGATCCTCTGAATGCTGCCATGCTGGAAGAGGTTCTGGGAAAGATGAATGATGAAGGAAGGACCATGCTGATCTCCACTCATGATGTGGACTTCGCATACCGCTGGGCTGACCGGGCAGTCGTATTCAGCGACGGACAGATCATAGCGGACGATACGCCTTTTAATATCTTCATGAGGGATGATATACTTGAACAGGCCAGCTTAAAGCACCCCACCATGTTTGATGTGTACAGGATCATGGAGGAGAGCGGGCTGGTACCGGCAGCGGATCAATATCCCAGAAACATACCGGAGTTCAGAAATCTTATCGCTGCAGGATGCGGAAGATAAATATAATAGAAAAGCGAATACCAAAAGAATACCATATAGAATACCAAAAAAGAGAAGAAGCACCGGATCAGTGCTTCTTCTCTTTTCCTTTATATTCAATGCAAAGCATTGTCAGGTCATCGAACTGCTCAGTGTCTTTGACAAATCGGTCCACAGCCGCGTGTACATTTTTCATGATCTGCTCGGGCGAAGCGTCCGGATTTTCATTCAGCACTGCAATCAGACGGTCTGTGCCGAACATGGCCCGATCTTCATTGGAAGCTTCCGGGACGCCGTCCGTATAGACAAAGAGCTTGTCGCCGGGACTGAGTTGTATTTTGTAGTCTTTGTATTCTATGCCGTCCATGGCGCCGATTACCAGGCCATGTGTATCTTTGAGGAGTTCAAAAGGTCTGCCCGCATGTTTTATGATCGGGTATTCATGCCCTGCGTTGGCTGCGATGACTTTTCCTGTGGAGATTTCCATGATCCCCAGCCAGACTGTAACAAACATGTCTACCTTGTTGTCAGAGGACAGGAAGTCATTGACTTTGGTCAGAATTTCAGCTGCAGACTGGCTCATTACGGCATAACTCTGAAGGAGGACCTTGGATACCATCATAAAGAGCGCTGCAGGAATACCTTTGCCGCTGACATCTGCCATAACAAGACACAGGTGGTCATCATCAATCAGGAAGAAATCGTAGAAATCGCCGCCTACTTCACGGGCAGGCTCCATAACGGCATAGACATCGAATTCATCCCGGTCAGGGAAGGGCGGGAAGTCATGGGGAACCATGCCTTTCTGGATCTCCGTTGCCATATTAAGCTCGCTGTTGATTCTCTCCCGCTCGGCAGCCTCCCTGTGCTTCTTTTCCAGAGCCTGAGTCTGTCTCTTCAGATAAGCATGGACAAAGAGGGCGACAAGCAGTGCGGCGCCCAGGCCGCAGACCCAGTAAAACCAAACATACTCATAAACTTTCTTAGCCTTTGTGATGTTGATATAAAGAGTCTTTTTTCCCTGTTCCAGGGAATCCGTCAGTTCCATTTTGAACCGGTAGGAGCCTCCCGGCAGATTGGTGTAGGATACCGGCGTCAGGTTTTTGCAGTTTACGGTCACGGTATGCCTGTCAAATCCTTCCAGACGGTAGGAAACTCTGGGATCTGACAGAGAATAATTATAAACATAATCGTAAATCGTCAGTTTCTGCGTATCCGCGGGAATTCGGAAATTCCCTTTCCGGTCGGGATAGATGCGACTCTCATCCGCGTCGACAAAAGGAACTGCCTGCTTGACATTACTGATATTTTCAAAAGAATTTTCGATATTGATCAGTGCAACGCCGGTGTTGCCGGCAATGTAAAGGTCGCCTTCTTCTGTCAGTTCGCTGTAGGAATTGGCGGTGGAAACACAGGGCAGACCGTCGGCCAGACCGTAATGGACGGGACGGACTTCATCGCCGGAAAGCATTTGTTCACACGGAAGAACATAGATCCCGTTACTGCTGAGAATCCACAAGTCTTCCCTGCTGTTTTTATAGATGTCAAAATTATTGGAGTAAGGGAAATTCCCCACAGTGGTCACCTGATAGTCTTCTGACATATAGGCAATGGAATTGCTGGTCACAATCCAGAAAAGTTTTTGCTGAGAATCATACTTGACCCGCATCACGATTCCTGAGGACAGGCCCTGCTTCTGATCAATGCAGCGGGTCCCGTCTTTATTGATCACATAGATGCCGCCGCCGTTAGAGCCCATGACAATATCTCCGTTTGGAGCGGAACACACCGAAAGAGTTTCGGGGTTGGTGATACCGTTGCTCTCATCGTAAGCAGCTGTGATCCGGTCACCTTCGATCACATTCACACCGCCGGTACAGGCTACCAGCATGGATCCGTCCGAAGCCTCGTAGACTGTGCGGACATGATTTGAGAGGAGACCGTCAGCTTCGGTAAATACTGTCAGATCTCCGTGATCATAGCGCAGAAGATCCCTTGCCCGCCAGGTTGAGATCCACAGGCGGTCTTTGCTGTCCCGGATCAGAGAACGGATCCGGCAGCCTTTCAGGTGTTTTATGAGATCTTTGGCTCCCAGAGCCTGGCCGGATGCTGTTTTTGCACTGGTAATCGGAACTGAATCCACGGGTCCTTTGTCATCTGTGACCATCAATCCCGTATCTGTTGCGATGAAAAGCTTTCCGTCGTACTTACAGGTTGAATTGACCACATTTTCTTCCATCCCGAACTGGCCGAAGAGGTCAGTAAAGGGGTTGGAAACCAGCTTCATGACACCCTGACGGCGGGAGGTAAACCAGAGATTTCCCTGGTAATCTGCCATCACCTGGCAGACAGTATTATTGAGCGGCAGCTGATCCAGGGCATGAAAACCCCGGTCGTCCAGAACGCCGATTCCGTTGAGACCGCAGAGCCAGACCTTGTCACCAATCTGCCGCATTTCCATCAGGCAGTTCAGAGGAGAAATATCAATCCGTTTCATTTGGAGCGGGTCTTCTCCCGGACTCCCGTAATAAACAGTGGAAGTCTCTGTTCCCAGATATACTTTTCCCGGCGAATTCATATCCGGCAGAAGGCAGGTGATTCCCTGAATCGGCGACATTGTGTGATCAGTATAGTTTAACAGAGAATTCTTTCGGATCGTGAAATAGTCGTCCTGATTGGTCAGACAGTAAAGCAGATCGTCATATCCCCGCCGGATCTTGTCAATATAGGCCTTGCTGACTCTGGGATCGTCAAATGTGCTGACAGTATAATCAGGGGAGATCATCATAATGCCATGGGTAGTTCCCACATAAATGGTTCCGTTTCTGTCTTCATCAATGCAGGTGATGACGGAGGAGGTAAAGCCCTCTTTTGCTCCCCAGATCCGGTATTTTCCGTTTTCCATCAGGGCGAGCCCACTGTCGTTGGTACCGATCCACAGGCGGTTGCGGCTGTCTACAAACAGGCAGGTGATGCTGCTGATTCCGGAAGTGGAATCCATCCGCTCAAATGTATTTCCGTCATACCGGATCAGTCCTCCGTAGCTTCCGATCCAGATGAAGCCTTCACTGGTCTGAACGATATCATTGGCTTCGGAAGTGGGCAGTCCGTTGGTATTGTTATAAAGTATGGCAGAATAATTATCCCTGTGACCGATCGGATCTACGATCGAAACAGAGGTTCTTGCCGGACTTTTCGCGGCTTTGGCAGGCTGTGCGGGCAGGAAAAAGAAGACTGCCAGACACAGAAAGAGCCGCAGAATGAAAAATGGCTGACCGGGCAGCCGGTTTTCTCTTTTCATTATCCTGTCTCCTAAGTTATCACATGGTTACATTTTCAGGTGTCAAGCCATTCGACCTTTCCGGAAACAATATCATAGATTCCGCCGGAAATGTTCACTTTGCTGATCTCCGGATGTGCGGCGAAGTCCTTTTCCAGTCTGTCCATGGCATGCAGAACATTGAGCCGGCAGGCTTTGTCCGGATCTTTTTCGTCTCCGACTGCCTCCTGGATATCATCGGTAATATACTGGATAAAACCGTCACTGTGTCCGCTTAAGGCAGCAGCAACAGCACCGCAGCCTGTATGCCCCAGCACGATGATCTGGTCACAGTGCAGGTGGGAAGCTGCGTATTCGATGCTGCCCAGCTGATGGTTGTCCAGCACATTTCCCGCTACCCGGATTACAAACAGATCCCCTATATCCGCGGAAAAAATGTGCTCCGGGACTACACGGGAATCCGAACAGCAGATGACGATGGCGTAGGGATGCTGTCCTTCTTCTGCTGTCCGCCGCCGCAGTTCTCCTGAAGAAGTATTCTGAAAGATTTCATTTCCCTGATTTAATTTTATTCTGATTTTCTTATGCATATTTCTTCCGGACCTTTCTCTTGCTGTTTTCTTCATTTGTTCTGTGTAATGATATCTACCAGTCATTATATCACAGGCACAGTGACTTCAGAAACAATATTATTCATATGTAAAAAAAGACCCGGAGATATCTCCGGGTCACTCTGAATACAAGTTGTGCTAATGATCAGAATCGGCAGTTCCTGGGTGTACGGGCATAGGGAATAGTATCTCTGATATTGCCGATACGGGTAAGATACAGCATCATTCTCTCTAATCCTACGCCAAATCCCGAGTGCTTGATCGTGCCGTACTTACGAAGATCAACATACCACTGCAGGGGCTCGACGGGAACATTTAATTCCTTCATTCTTTCAAGCAGGACATCGAATCTTTCTTCACGCTGAGAGCCGCCGATCAGCTCGCCGACACCGGGAACCAGAAGGTCACAGGCAGCGACAGTCTTGCCGTCGTCATTTAAGCGCATATAAAATGCCTTGGTCTCCTTGGGATAGTTGATCACAAAAAGAGGTCCGCCTGCTTTTTCCTCACAGAGATATCTCTCATGTTCGGACTTTAAGTCCATACCCCAGCTGACGGGATATTCAAACTTCTTATCCGCTTTAAGAAGATACTCAATGGCCTCATCATAGGTGTAAACCTTAAAATCGGAAGCTGCGGTTTTCTTCAGGTCACTGATGAGAGTTTTCTTCTTGTCAATGAATTTATTGAAGAAGGCCATTTCATCAGAGGCATTTTCAAGGACATAGTTGATACAGTATTTGATCATTCCCTCGATCACCTGCATGTCATCATAGAGATCGGCGCTGGCAATCTCAGGCTCGATCATCCAGAACTCGCTTGCATGGTAAGGCGTATTTGAATTCTCGGCTCTGAAGGTAGGGCCAAAGGAGTATACACTTCCCAGAGCAAGAGCAAAAGGCTCCAGATGCAGCTGGCCGGAAACAGTCAGGCAAGCGTGACGTCCGAAAAAGTCCTCCTCATAATGGTCATCCGCACGGGTTGTAACAGTAAATGCCTCTCCTGCCCCTTCCGCATCATTTGTTGTGATGAGCGGCGGGGTCACATACTGAAAACCACAGGACTGAAAATAGTTGTGAATAGCAGTAGAAAGAACGGAACGGACTTTAAACATAGCCTCAAAAGTATTTGTTCTGGGACGCAGGTGGGGCATCTCGCGAAGCTTTTCGAAACCGATTCTGTTCTTCTGAAGGGGATAATCCGGTGTTACCGCGCCGATCAGGGTTACTGTATCGGCCGCGAAATC
>CACZQE010000104.1 GCA_902783205.1 uncultured Lachnospiraceae bacterium
GGAGCATCTGCCCGCAGAGCTGATCGATCACCTCGTCGCCCGCATCACCGCAGAAGTCCCCGGCATCAACCGCGTCCTCATCGATTATACACCCAAGCCCCCCGCAACAGTGGAGTACGAATAGAAACAAATACACGGGAAGCCTTATAAATCAAGGCTTCCCGTTTTCTTCATCTACAAAATGTCTACTATATCCCCTTTTTACTCTCACAGGATGCTATATTGCCGGATTTCCTCTTCAATATCATTTGCAAAGGTCTCCAGGCTATCCTTAAACATTCTTTCAAAGGTATCCCGCGAGAAGTCATTATCATTTTCGCTATTACCCAGATATTTCAGATAAGTATCGATCTGACTTTTAATTACTCCAAACGATGCTACGCCAATGAAGTAAGTAATGGTCAGTGACCGGCCGGTCATCTGCATTTCCGAACGAACAGATGCTCCCAGTTCTTCAAAATGCTTCAATTCAGACAGGAAGCGTGCAAATAGTCTGGCTGTTTCATTGAAAGGGGGACGAAGCAGCTCATTTACAACAAAAGTAAAGCCAGGCCCCTTCTGTATGCCTGGAGCATTGTCATATGTAGTAGATACCGTTAATCCGGACTCTATGATTTTTCTTAACAGTATGGTGATCTCCGAGGTATTCCTGGCATAGGGGCAGTTCTTCTCAGACTGTTCGACTGCCAGCCTGTAATATTCCCGGATCTCGTTTTCTTTGGCAGAGAAATACTCCCCGGTGTTCTGTGCAAATCTGCCTTTCCATTTCTCATAAGCCTTTATCTGCTCATCCGAGGCATTTTCCGGATTCGGGAGCAGAGCGGTTTTCTGATTTCTCCAGAGATTCAAATAGGTAATCAATGTCCTGATCCTGCTATTCGAATCATCAAAGACCAGAGAGGTCTTCCCTTCTTCCTTTTCTATTTCCATCCCATAGGCATCTTCAAAGAGAAACAGAACCTGCATGACATCCTCATAGGTGCTGACATCTACGTCTGAAAGAGCAGACAGATCCACCTCCAGTGCTTTGGCAAGTTTGATCCGCATAGCTTCCTTCGGAGCCATAATGTCCTTTTCGTATTTGCGGATCCTGGAATCGGCAGTAGCTGCCGGGAAACCGACTGCAAGCCCCAGGTCTCTCTGCGTCCAGCCCTTTAAAACTCTGTATTTCCTGATCTTATCTCCCAATGTCATCCCGTTCACCCTTCCTTTTGATTAAGCTGAATAATCTTTGATAAACCTAAATATCTTCCTGTATTTTAGCATACCAGAATCAAAAAGTGAATAGATTTTAAACAGAAAGACATAAATTTATGCCTGAGACTATTGACAAGAATAGTTTTGGGTGGTAACATAAACAAAACGACATAAAAAAATGTCGACAACAATATAAACAGCCATATTAAAAGGGGTGATATGAAATGGAAGAGAACAGAAAACCATTATTTGTCGGTGTTGATACCGTACAGAAGGATCTGGGGGTATCCAGAGCGAAGGCGTATGAAGTGATCAAAGAGCTGAATGCATCTATGAAAGCAGAGTATCCGAAAGCAATTGTAGTTGCAGGGAAAGCAAACCGGATCTGGTATGAGGAAGCCTGCCTTCAGAGAGGAACGTGTTAACAAAAGGACGGCCGGGAAGTCAGCTTTGCAGGCTTTCCGGCCAAGCCCGCTGCAGCGGGCAGAATCAGGGGGACTATGAGAACAATATTTGAGGAAGGAGCGTATATCATGGCAGAAAGACGCATGTTCGCCAAGTCTGTTGTGGAGAGCGCAAGGTTTTTGAAGATGCCGGTATCGTCCCAGAATCTTTATTTCCACCTGGGAATGCATGCCGATGATGACGGGATAGTGGAAGCTCACAATGTGATCAACCTTGTAAAGGCCAATGAGGATGATCTGCGGGTGCTCTGTGGCAAAGGATTCGTTCGGATCCTGAATGAAGACCTTGTGACTTATCTGGAAGACTGGCGGGAGATGAACAGGATCAGGCCTGACAGGAAGAAAGACAGTGTTTATAAGAAACTTCTTCTGCAGATCGACCCGGATGTAGAACTTCTGGAAAAGAGGGAAAGGTCTGATCTGTCAAAAAGGACTGGACCGTCCATGGACGGCGAAATGTCCGCACAGTGTAGTACAGGTAAGGGTAGTACAGGTAAGGATAGTACAGTAGAGTGTAGTACAGACTCTCCGGAAACACACACAATCAAATATCAGCTGGATCATGAATATCTGACTACAGCTGAATATGAGAGTCTTACCGATAAATACCCGCAGACGGTTGTGGACAGTGTCATCGGAAGGATCCTTGGAAAACCTTACCACGGCTGCCTGAATGTTTCCAGGATTGCTTCCTGGTGTGCTGAACAGGCAAGTCTGGTGTGTGTACCTGAGGCAGAGCCTGCCCATTCCGGGCATGCACTGCAACTTCAGAAACTGGCGAAAGAAAGGACAGGTGAGGTATATGGGAAATATAGAGAAGCAGGAATCTGTATGTCCTGAATGTAATGGTACCGGTCTTATCTGGTATGAAGATGAGCAGGGACGCACATTTGCAAATCCCTGCAGATGTACGGAACTGAAAGAAGCAAAGGAACGGCTCCAGCGCAGCGGCCTTGCAAGGGAGTTTCAAGGAAAAAACTTTGACACATTCAGGACCTGTGATCATCCTCAGTTGGAGGACGCCCTGAAAACAGCAAGGCAATACGCTGAAAGCTTGGAGACTCATCAGGACAGCTCAGTCTGGTCCCTTCTGCTCTGCGGGCAGGTAGGAGCCGGGAAAACACACCTGGGAACTGCCTGCTGCCTGAGGCTTATTGAGAGAGGGATACCGGTGATCTATATGGGATACCGAGAGACAATGACAGCGTTGAAATCAAAAGTGACGGACGAAGAGGTCTACACCCGGGAAATAAACAGGTATAAAAAAGCCCCGGTCCTGTTCATCGATGACTTTTTGAAGGGAAGGATCACGGAGGCAGATATCAATATCGTCTATGAAATCGTGAATTACAGATATAACAATCATCTGCCCATGATCATCAGCATGGAGAAGACTCTTGATGCCCTGATCAGCTTTGATGAAGCGATCGGCAGCCGCCTGATCGAAATGTGCAGGGGTTATATTATCCAGTTTACAGGGAAGGAATTGAATTATCGGCTGTACAGGGGGGTGTGACATAATGGCGGTCTATAAAGACAGGTGGAATGGATATAGCGGCAGCACATGGCGTGTTGCCTGCTATTTCCGGGATTGGAAAGGCGAACGCAGGAAACATGAGAAACGCGGCTTCCACACGAAGAAAGAAGCCCTAGCCTATGAACGGGAGTTCCTGGCAAAAAACAAAAAAGACATCCATATGGGGTTCTCCGCTTTTCTGGATATTTATATGAGTGATATGAAGCCGCAGCTGAAGGACAGTACCATGGAGAATAAGGAGAATATCATCGAAACGCATATCCGCCCGTATTTTAAGAATAAGAGTCTCTGTGAGATCACGGCAACGGATATCCTGCAGTGGCAGAATGCACTGCTGGGGAAGCGGGATGACAATGGGAAAGGATATTCACAAACCTATCTCCGTTCTATCCAGAATCAGCTTAGTGCCGTATTCAATCATGCAGTCAGGTATTATGACCTGCCGAAGAATCCATGTACTTCCACAAAGAAGATGGGGAAGTCAAAGAGCAGGGAAATGGATTTCTGGACAAAGAGTGAGTATCTGAAGTTCTCAGAAGCGATGAAAGAAAAACCGATATCTTATTATGCATTTCAGCTTTTTTACTGGACCGGTATCCGCTGCGGAGAATTGCTGGCTCTTACAAAATCGGATTTTGACCTGGACAAACGTACGCTCCGCATAAACAAGACGTATCAGACAGTAAAAGGAAAGAAACTCGTTACTACTCCCAAAACGGAGAAGAGCAACCGTGTCATCGAACTTCCCCAGTTCCTTTGCGACGAAATGCAGGAATATTTTGATTCTCTTTATAAGGTGGACGAAAGCAGCCGGATTTTTCCGGTCACGAAAAGTTATTTCCATCATGAGATGGATCGAGGTGTTCAGGAGGCCGGTGTAAAACGGATCCGAATCCATGACCTGCGTCATTCCAGCTGTGCCCTGCTGATCGAGCTGGGCTATTCTCCAATCCAGATCGCAGAAAGGCTCGGACACGAAAGTGTGACCATCACTGAACGGTACTCACACCTTTATCCGTCTGTGCAGAGAAAGATGGCAGACAGGTTGGATGAGACCTTTAATGAGGCCGGTACAAATGATTCAGATGACAATGACAGGTCATCCATTGTTGATGGGAAAGGAGATAGAATGCGCTCTGAATAGCCAACCAGGCAAGGGAGTGTCTGTATGTCAGATATAAAAGGCGGGGAACTGCTTATAAAGATAAGAATTTCGGAAAGAGAGGTACAGGAGTGACTGACATCTATCACAGGGCGACCCTAGTTAAGGAGAGGCCGAAGAAAAAGAAAAATGAAAAGAACCGTGTAAGAAATACCTTTATGAATTTTCGTGTAACACCCAGGGAAAAAGAACTGATAGAAGCCCGTATTGACGTGACGGGACTGACAAAAGCGGAGTTCTTTATCCAGAGCTGCCTTTACCAGACTATCCTCGTAAAAGGCAATATCCGCTCTTTTACAGAGATTAAGAGAAAGCTCTGTAAAATAGCGGAAGCAGTCGACAGGAATCCGAAGCTTGAGGA
>CACZQE010000105.1 GCA_902783205.1 uncultured Lachnospiraceae bacterium
AACTGTCACCCTGTCGGGAAGAGGAGGACTTATGTGGTACATCATCTGTTACCTGATCGTCGGCGTCGTGCTGACCATGCTGTATCAGCCTGAACCGGATGAAACGATGAAAGACCTGATCGTAGATGCCGTGATTGGCATTCTTGCCTGGCCGTATATCCTCGCCGCAACGGCCATTGACATGCTGCGAGGGGAAGACTGAGACTGGGGACCTGCGGTCCCCGGCAGAGAAAAGGCCTGCATTCCGAGGAGGATAAAGGGATGCAGGCCATCTCTTTCGGCCCCCTCCAGGGCAATTGGATTCGCGTGGAATTCTGCTTCCATAAAGAAACCAGAAGCGCCTTATACAGGAGGGCCGTATTAGCGGAAAGGAGCAGGATCAGCATGAGCTTTGCACAAAGACTGAAGGAAGCAAGAAAAGAGAAGGGCTGTTCCCAGGAACAGCTGGCAGAGGCTTTGGAAGTAAGCCGCCAGAGCATCACAAAATGGGAAACGGGAACAGCGTATCCGGAACTGAAAAAACTATTGGGCTTATCCGTTTTCCTGGATAAAAATCTTGACGAACTTTTCTGCGATGAACTCGATGAACTTACGGAACACACGGAAACTGCAGAAAGGCTGGGAAAGAGCAGTGGGCAGATATCTGATGAAAGGTCATTAAGAAAGGCACGGCTGAACCGGCTGATAAACAGGATTGTTGGAGCGCTGGAAGGGGTGGAATTCAGGGAGATCATAGAAGAGGAAAAGTTTCAGGGAGAAAAGGACTATTTCATCTTCGAAACGGCAGTGTATGAACGATGCTGCGGCTTCAATCCTCTGACAGGCGAAGAAATCAGCACCTTTGTCAAAATGGACAAGGGGCAGGTACTGGACTTTCTGGTCACGGAAGCACAGAAGATACGGGAACAGCTTCTTAGAGTATCATAAAAAAGGAGCCTGCTACTTCAGGTGGCAGAAATGAACGTGTACGTTGCTAGGAATCTGCAGGCAAAAAAGGTACCATGTAGCTGCACACTGATGTAATAGTCTTATCTACCAGAAAGAGGAGGAGGAGTAATGAAACGATACCTGCTGATGCTGCTCATGATATCCCTATGCTTTTGCCGGCTGCCGGTCTGGGCATCAGAGCCGATCAAAGAGAATGTTCCGGAACTATCGGATGAGGAGCTGCTTGACCTGTATGATATGATCTATGACGAACTTGTAAAGCGTGGCTTAAAAGATGATACATCCCTAAACCTTCCGGAAGGAAAGTATGTTGTGGGTACAGATGTCCCGCCGGGGAAATATATGATCACCTGCACATCAACAAACGGCGAAGAAATTGAAAGTCTCTACTCGTCGCTCGGAAATATGCTGGACAGTCTGGATGCGGAAGGCTCCGGATATGGGGAGTCATGGTCTTCTTTAGGCGGTGCTATGGGAGCTCTGGCTGAGACCAATATCCGGATTCTGGGCGATTATGGAGATGGGCTAAGGAGCTATACTTTAAAGAAGGATGAGAGCGTGCAGGTCAGCCTGGCGGAGAACACGGCGCTTAAGATCGAGAACGGATCCTGCACTCTCTCGTTATTGGAATAATGATGACATCAATGTGAGGGGGAGGAGAGATGGAAGAGAAAACAGTCTATACTGCATATCCAAAGGTTTATATCAATACAGTGCCGTCACTTATCATTGTTATCGTGAAATGCATTGAAGGACTGATAGCGGTTGCAGCCCTGTATCATATATTCAGCACTCTGGGGATCCTGTTTGCAGAACTATCAAAAGGCGCGGCAAGCATTTCTGATGCGATCAGGATCCTATCATCAGATAATGTATCACCCTTAAGCTCGTTTGGTACGACAATCGGCTATATGCTGGATGGGATCACGCTTCCTGTCCTTATCTGGGGAGGCACTCTGCTGCTTGTCATAGCATTTCTTCTTATGGTCATAACGGAAGCTGCCGCTGCACTATGCCTTCGCATCTCCTATAAAGGGGCTGGGATCATCCGGGGCATTCACCTGGTCTACATGGGCATATGCCTGCTTATGATCTGCCTTTCTATCTATCCGCTGCTCATAGCAGGAAGCGGCAAAAATCATCTGATCGATGATGAGCTGATCGCGGCCGGCAGTATGACTTATACCTTACTGCTGATCTTTGCTGTGGCTGTCCTTCTTGTGCACGCCTGCTATCACAAGGATATTGCTATGGCAATGGGAACTATCAATGAGGAGATTAAGACAACTGAGCTTGGCAGATTAAAAAGGACGCATCTGTCAGGTCTCAGTTTTCTGATTGCTCTGCCTTTCTTCTTAATCAGCATCAGCTATCTGCTGGGAATGCTCAGGACCGGTATCAGCGGCATCCGAACAGGAGAAGAAAGATCAATGCTGCAGATCATTCTTACCATATCCATTCCGGTGATCATAACGACGAAATATCTTTGCGTATGCCTGTGCAACAGGAGGCTGAAGATTATCCATCAGCAGATGGAGCAGAGCCTGGAACGATTGAATACGGTTTAAGGAGGTACCCGTTCTGGCCAGGAAAATAGAAGGGCAAACAAGCCTGCGCTTTGCTGATTATATAGAAAAGTGTATAGTTGTGTGCTAGAATTGGAATGATCAAAGTATCTGGTACATAGCATACTTTACATGGCTTCCAGGTGGGCGTTACTGATTTTGGGAGGAAGATAAGATGGGCAAAGCAGGAACCAAAGAACAGATATGCAAACTGGCAGCGGTATTGGTATTATTAGCAGCAATCCTCTGCTTTAACCGGAACACACAGGCTTCCACGACCTGTGTCTGGTGTCATGGGAAAGGAGAGGTTTCCTGCGATAACTGCGGTGGATCCGGAAGGGCTTCCGGAAGCGTGGTGGGAAGCTGCTACAAATGCCATGGAAGCGGTTATATTTCCTGCAAATACTGCGGCGGAACAGGGAAGCTGGGAGCAGATACCGGAAGCGGCCGCAGCAGCGGCGGAACGGGCGGATCTGCATCAAACATCAGTCTTTCCAGAACCTCAATCAAACTGGTCATAGGCAAGAAAATGACGCTCAAGGCATCCGGAGCATCCGGAAAAGTTGCCTGGAAGAGCACAAAACCTTCGGTTGCTTCTGTCTCCTCAAAAGGGGTAGTAAAAGCAAAGAAAAAGGGGACTGCAAAGATCGTGGCAAGCTGCCGC
>CACZQE010000106.1 GCA_902783205.1 uncultured Lachnospiraceae bacterium
ACATTTACCAGAAATATCGTCAAGGCAGCCCCTGTCTTCTGGGACAGGGACATCACAGAGGGACCGGCAATTGCCCGGGCTGTGGTAGTCAACAGCGGCGTTGCCAATGCCTGCACCGGAAGGGAAGGCCTTGATAACTGCGCTAAAGAAGCGGAGAAGACCGCCGGTCTGCTCGGAATCGGGAAAGAGGAAGTCCTGGTTGCTTCCACAGGCGTGATCGGCCCTCAGCTTCCTATGGACAGGATCGAGGCCGGTATAGAGAAACTGAGCGAGGCTCTGGCAGACGGTCCGGAGGCAGCTGACCATGCGGCCAATGCCATCCTTACCACAGATACAAAGAAGAAAGAAATCGCAGTGACAGTTTCTCTGGCCGGCACTACGGTAACCATAGGAGGCATGTGCAAGGGAGCAGGCATGATCCATCCCAACATGGGAACTATGCTTTCCTTTGTCACCAGCGATGTTAAGATTGAGAAAGACCTGCTCAGGAATCTCCTGAAAGAGCTGATCACAGATACATTTAACATGATCTCCGTGGACGGGGATACATCTACCAACGATACCTGCCTGGTCCTCTGCAACGGACTGGCCGGCAACGAGACCCTGACAGCAGAATCCGACGAAAAAGATATCCAGGCCTTTAAGGAAGGTCTCTCTTATGTACTGACTTACCTGGCAAAGGCCATAGCGGCCGACGGGGAGGGCTGTACCAGACTCTTTGAGGTGACCTGTTACCAGGCGCCGGATAAGGAGACGGCAAGGACCATCAGCAAGGCAGTGGTCTGCTCAACCCTGACTAAGGCGGCTGTCTTCGGAAAAGACGCCAACTGGGGCCGGATTCTCTGTGCCATGGGATACAGCGGGGCGGATTTTGATCCCGATAAGGTGGATATCACCCTGGAGAGCGAGTACGGTAGCCTGCCCATCGTAAAAGACGGAATTGCTACAGATTACAGTGAGGAAAAGGCTACAGAGATTCTTTCCGCCGACCCGGTAAAAGCTCTCCTTTATCTCCACATGGGGACGGAAGAGGCCACAGCCTGGGGCTGCGATCTGACTTATGAATATGTGACCATCAACGCGGACTACAGATCCTGACAGAAGGGAGACATTTTAAATGAGTGAATTAAATGTAAATGCAAATGTAGATGATGTGATCATAAAGGCCAATACCCTGATTGAGGCTCTGCCTTATATCAGACGTTTCAACGGAGCCACTATCATCGTAAAATACGGCGGAAGCGCCATGCAGAATGAAGTATTAAAGTCCAATGTCATCAAGGATGTAGCCCTTCTGAAACTGATCGGAATGCGCCCCATTATCGTCCATGGCGGCGGCAAGGAAATCAGCAAGTGGGTCCGCCTTTCCGGTAAAGAGTCGGAGTTCTACAACGGACTCCGTGTGACTGACGAGGAGACCATGGAAATCGCTGAGATGGTCCTCAATAAAGTCAATAAGGAACTGGTAGGCATGATGCAGAAGATGGGTGTCAATGCGGTTGGCCTTTGCGGCAAGGACGGAAACATGATCCGGGTCGACAAGAAGATGCCGGACGGCAAGGATATCGGCTTTGTGGGAAATGTGAAGAAAGTCAATACAGAACTTCTGGAGACACTGATGGACCGTGACTTCATTCCCGTCATCGCCCCCATCGGTCTGGATGACAATTTCAAGGCCTACAATATCAACGCGGACGATGCGGCCTGCGGTGTGGCTACGGCTATGAAGGCAGAGAAGCTGGTATTCCTGACGGATATCGAGGGCGTATTCATCGATCCCAGCAACAAGAAGTCCCTGATCTCAGAGATGGATGTTGCCACGGCAAAACAGTTCATCAACAACGGCGTGGTGGGAGGCGGCATGCTGCCCAAGCTTGCCAACTGTATCACAGCCATTGAGCAGGGTGTTTCCAGAGTCCATATCCTGGACGGAAGACTGGAACACTTCCTCCTGCTTGAGTTCTTTACCGAAAAAGGTATCGGAACAGCCATTTTAAAAGAGCCCTTATTCTAGAAAGGAGCAGATACCATGTCAGAGATGCACAAGCAGATGGAATTGGGAGAAAAGTATATACTAAAAACCTATAACCGCTTTCCTGTTCTTTTTGAGAGGGGAGAAGGGGTCTACCTCTATGACGCGGAGGGAAAAGCCTATCTGGACTTTGCGGCAGGCATCGCCGTCCAGGCTCTGGGCTATAATAATAAAGCATACAATGACGCTTTAAAAGACCAGCTGGATAAGATCATCCATACATCCAATCTTTACTACAACCGGCCTGCCATAGAAGCGGCTGAAAAGATTGTTGAGTCTACCGGTATGGCAAAGGTCTTCTTTACCAACAGCGGTACGGAGGCAATAGAAGGAGCTCTCAAGGTGGCAAGAAAATACGCCTATCTGAAAGATCCTTCCAAAGACTATGAGTTTATCGCCATGAACCACTCTTTCCACGGAAGAAGCCAGGGAGCTCTTTCTGTCACGGGAAATGCCCACTATCAGGACGGCTTTGTGCCCGTCCCCTTAAGGGCTGTATTTGCCGATTTCAATGATCTGGCCGATGTGGAGAGCAAGATTACCGATAAAACCTGCGGCATCATCTGTGAGGTCGTACAGGGAGAGGGCGGTATCTATCCGGCTGACAAGGCATTTTTACAGGGACTGAGGAAACTCTGCGATGAGAAAGACATCCTCCTCATCTTTGACGAGATCCAGTGCGGCATGGGCCGCTGCGGCTCTATGTATGCCCATGATCTTTACGGAGTGAAGCCTGATGTCCTGACCCTGGCCAAAGCTCTGGGATGCGGTATCCCGGTGGGCGCCTTTGTGACAAATGAAAAGGCCTCCCATGCCCTGGTGCCCGGTGACCACGGCACCACCTACGGCGGCAATCCTCTTGCAACAGCGGCAATCTGCGCCGTTTACAAACAGTATGAGGAGCTGGGTCTCGTGGACAAGGTTAAAAAGACCGGCGCATACCTGTATGAGAAACTGGAAGAACTCAAAAGCCGTCACAGTGATATCGCAGACCACAGAGGACTCGGCCTTATGCAGGGTCTGGAATTTACCGGTCCGGTATCCGGCATTGTAAAAGCTGCCCTGGACCAGGGGCTTGTCCTGATCTCCGCAGGTACCAATATCATCCGTTTTGTACCGCCTCTGGTGATCACGGAAGAGAATATTGATGAAATGATAAGCATTTTAGATAAAGTTCTGGATGCCAGATAAAAAAAGTAACATTTACGAAACAGAATTGTTATAATTATCTTGAAATCATCGGCTTAAAAGGGTATTATCTTTATAGGGACAAAATACCACATAAAGAGCTTTGAACCGGACTGCTGCAATAGATGTTGTGTTTTCGCCGCTTCTGACATGGAATGTAAGACATGAAAGGAGGCAGCTTGATGAAACATCGAAGAGCAGCAATGATACTGACCCTGATTCTTCTTTTGACTCTTATGGTTCTTCCGGCCGGATGCGGTCCCATGCCTGCTCTGGCAGACGGGGAAGAGATCCGGACGGTGGACAGGTCAAAAAGGCAGGACCCGGAGTCATCGTCAGGCCGGGAGACATCCCCTGCTGATAAAGCAGACCCGTCACCGGAAGCGGAGACGGCTGCCGCGGACATATATGTCCATGTGTGCGGATGTGTCAGGAAGCCGGGCCTTTACCGGCTGCCGGCGGGATCCCGTGTACTGGCTGCCGTTGAGGCGGCAGGCGGCTTTAC
>CACZQE010000107.1 GCA_902783205.1 uncultured Lachnospiraceae bacterium
TCTTTTCAAGTATATACAATTAACAAAGGGAGCGGACAGCCGCCCCCTTTATCTTCCTTTTCGCCCGGTCATTTCCGGGAATTATCTAATTATCCGATCCGGCATCAGCCGTCCGGCCTTTTGTCAGTACTTATTTATTCCTGGGGAATCAGTGCATCCTGCACGCCGTACTTCTCGGCAATCTTCTGCATACTTCCATCGCTGTAGCTGTTTACAAAGAACTCATTTAAAGCAGCTGCAAGATCGGAACCTTTACGGAAGCCTACGCCGTACTCTTCGCTGTTCAGCTCTACGGTATGGGTAAGGTCCGCATAGCTTGTGCCGTCACCAATCATGGCTGCTGCCATAAGAAGGTCGATTACTGCCGCATCCGATGTGCCTGCCTTAACTTCCATAAGCGCGTCTGCCTGAGCCTTTACCGGTGTGCATGCATAACCGAGTTTATTGATCTCAGCCTCTCCTGCGCTTCCGGCTTCAACTGCAAAGTTCAGGTCTTTAAGGCTTTCAACATCTTTATACTTGTCAGCCTTATCCTTGGGAACAACAACAACCTGTGCATTCTTGCAGTAAGCATTAGAGCACTCCATAGCGCCTAATACTTCATCTGTCAGTGTCATTCCGTTCCATACACAGTCAATGGTCTTGCCGTCAAGCTCCAGAGCCTTGTTGTCCCAGTCGATCTCAACAAACTCTACATCCACGCCGATGCTCTCGGCAAATGCAGTAGCCATGTCTGCGTCAAAGCCGATCCACTCGCCGCTGTCCTGATCTTTGTAATCCATAGGCTCAAAGTCTGTGATACCAACTACCAGAGTTCCTTTATCCTGAACGTAAGCAAGATCGCTGTCCGCTCCGCCTGCTTCACCTGTGGAATCTTTCTCTGTAGCGGCGCCGCCGCATCCGGCAAGCACTCCTATGCACATCATTGCTGCCAGAATCACTGCTAACCATTTTTTCATTTCTTTTCCTCCTCATGAAATGTATTGATTATAGGTCACAGTACCGATGCACTGCACTAAAGCAATTATAATGGATTGCCGGTAAAAAAGCAATCTTTATTCTTCCTCTTCCCAGTTGTGATAAACTGCCTGGACATCATCGTCCTCCTCCAGAAGATCGAGGGTCTTCTGCAGGTTCTTGATATCAACAGGATCAGTCAGTGTCACATAGGTATCGGGGATCATGGTAACCTCTGCTGAAGCCATGGGAACGCCTTCCGCCTCCAGTGCTTCGCGGACTTCGCTGAAGCCGTCAGGATCTGTTGTGATCTCGTAACTGTCGTCCTCTTCCACAAAGTCCTCTGCCCCGGCATCTAAAGCCAGCATCATGAAGTCATCCGGATCGGTTTCATACTCTTCCTTTGATACGATGATCTGTCCTTTTTTCTGGAACATGAAGGACACACATCCGGTTGTTCCGATATTTCCTTTTCCCTTGGAAAAAGCAGAGCGGACATTTGCTGCCGTACGGTTCTTATTATCAGTCAGAGTTTCCACGATAATGGCGATTCCGCTGGGGCCGTAACCTTCATAGGTATTCTGAACAAAATTCACCGCCTCGGCATTGCCGGCTGCCTTTTTGATACCACGCTCAATGGTGTCGTTGGGCATGTTGTTTGATTTGGCCTTGGCAATCACATCACGAAGCTTGCTGTTATTGGCCGGATCCGGTCCGCCTTCCTTTACAGCCACTGCGATCTCACGGCCGATCACGGTAAAAATCTTGCCTCTGGCAGCGTCATTCTTCTCCTTTTTATGCTTGATATTGGCAAATTTTGAATGTCCTGACATAGTCTAACTCTCCTTTGTTCCTCATAATATGTTTAAAATAGTATTATTAAAAAATGTATAAAGATCCTCATTCCGTCCCGGCAGGCCTAAGACCGGCTGTCAGGCTGGGGAGGTGTCTCTTCTCTTGAAATGTTGATCTGGCGCAGGATTTTATCCTTCTGCTCGGAGGACCGGAAAATGAATCCCTTGAAATGAACCTCAATCTCCTCGCCCTTCCTGGGCAGGTGGCCCACCTCATTGATCAGGAAACCGTTAAGGGTCTCGAACTCCTCAGTGTCAAAGCTGATGTCCAGCACTTCC
The DNA here is from genome assembly GCA_902783205.1 of uncultured Lachnospiraceae bacterium. The sequence continues at coordinate 2,091 of CACZQE010000107.1, forward strand.
TCAAGGTCATCCAGCCGGACCATGCCGGAGGCCACATAGGCTCCGCCGGGAAGCTTGATCAGTTCCTTCTCCTCCACGTCATATTCGTCCAGAATATCTCCCACGATAGTTTCCAGAATATCTTCCATGGCTACCAGGCCCACTGTCTGGCCGTACTCGTCCACCACCACGGAGATATGACTCTGATCATCTTTCATCTGGCTTAAAAGCTCATTGATATCCATGGATTCATGGACAAAGACGGGATCTCTCATGATCTCATCCACCGGTGTATCCCTGGCGGTAAGGAATGTCTTGACGGCATCCCTGAAGTGCAGGATTCCTATGATGTGGTCAAGGTCGTCCTCATAAACAGGATACCTGGAATAGCTCTGCCCCAGCATGAAATCCACAGCTTCCTCCACAGTGCTGCCTGACTCGATCGCAACGATCTTCTGCCGGAACTGCATGACATCCTCGGCATCCTTGTCACCGAACTCAAAGATGTTGGAGATCATTTCTGCTTCATCTGCAAGGATCACTCCCTGCTCATGGCCTTCCTGGGCTATGTTCATGATCTCTTCTTCGTACTCGTTTTCTTCTTCTTCCTTTTTTATTCTTACAATGTCACTCTTTTTCATGACATTGGTCATCCGCATCATCAAAATCGTCAAAGCAGCGCACATGCCCACCGAAAGCAGACAGATTACCGCAAGAAGTATGACGATTGTTGTATTCACGCTGTTCACCCCCATTAGTTCGCTTCTCCGGTCACTTTTCCTATATAATCAGCAAGATCAGCCGCCATAAGGCCGCGGCTTCCCATTGCCGCCGCTGCCAGATCACCTGCCAGACCGTGGCAGTAAACCCCCAGCCTTGCGGCGTCTGCCATGGATGCTCCCTGTGCCAGCAGTCCGCAGATCGTTCCTGTAAGCACGTCTCCGCTGCCTGCCACCGCCATGCCGTGATTGCCGCTCACATTTATATAGAGAGGCTCATCACCGCAGGCAACCAGGGTCCTGGCATCTTTCAGCACCACTGTGTGTGTCCTGTCTGCCATATCTGAAGCCGTTTGCGCCATATGATCAAGAATCTCACCTATCGGCTCTTTTCTCAGCCTTGACATTTCCATGGGATGCGGCGTCAGGATCATACCCGGATGATAATTCTCATACAGGGCGCGGCCGCCGGCATCCTCCAGGATCACAGACAGCACATTCAGTCCGTCTGCATCGATCACCAGGGGCACCGAAGCTTTTGACAGGACCTCTCTTACCAGAAGAAATGCCTCATCTCCCGTCGATAGACCGGGACCGATTCCGATCACTTCAGCCCAGGACATGGCCTCTTTCAGATTCTTCAGGAGCGACTCTTCATCCTCCCATGTGGTAAGAATCGCATCCGGCAGTGCCTGCTGGATGATCAGGCGGTTGCATTCCGGCGTCATGATCCGGACCAGCCCGCATCCGGCCCTGTAGGCAGCCCTTCCTGCCAGGACAGCGGCCCCTGCCATGTTGCGGGACCCGGCTACAAGTAATACTTTACCATAAGATCCCTTGTTAGACCATGCTTTTCTTTGGGGCAGGCATGCCAGATCTTTCCTCTCATAGTAGACGGCTCCCGGAGGATACCGTCTGACAGATTCCCGGGTAAAACCTATATCGGTCACGATCACTTCCCCTGCCTTGCCGGCGCCGGGATAAAGAAGGAGCCCCACCTTATGGAGACCAAATGTAATGGTCAGATCCGCCTGGAAAGCCACTCCCATGATCCGGCCGTCAGAAGCGTTCACCCCGGAAGGAATATCCACGGCAATGCGGCAGCCGGACCGGGCATTGATTTTCTCCAGAACCTGACGGTGAATGCCGGTAACATCCCTGTTGAGGCCGACTCCGAAAATTGCGTCGACCCAGATATCCGGATCCTGCCGGGGCAGTCCGTCAAGGAAAGGAACGCCAAGGTTCTTAAGGATCTCTTTCTGGCATACATAGGAATCCGTTGGCCGGGGAACAGCACCGATTTCATAGACAGAGACTGCAAAGCCGGCTTCTCCCAGTATTCTTGCAAGAGCCAGGCCGTCTCCCCCGTTATTGCCCTTCTCAGCCACTACGACAAGAGAGGAGCCTTCCGGAAATCTTTCCCTGATCACATCCGCCATGGAAAGGGCGGCTCTCTCCATCAGAACCAGGCCGGGAATCCCCAGCTCATTTATATTACAGGCATCGATACGCTGCATTTCCTCCCGGAAAGCTGCTTGCTTCATAAGAGGTCCTCCTCTCTTATATTTGCTCAGGACGGTCAAGATTCAAATCAGGGCATGCCGCGCCATAAAGCGTACAAGGATTATACTGCAAAAAAAGCACTCAGACACATTTCACCTGAGGCAAAATGGAATGAATGCTGTCTTTTGTCTTTTTTATACGGCACTTTACATGCTGGTATGAAGTCTGTAGGACAGTGTCATAATGCTTTCGGAAAGATGTACATTTTCCACGATCACGTCATCCGGAAAGTCCAGATCGACCGGAGCGAAGTTCCACAATGCCTTCACGCCCAGTTCCACAAGCTGGGCCGCCACCTGAGGGGCCTTGGACTTGGGAAGTGTCAGGGCTGCAATCTTTACTTCGTGATTCTTCACGAAATCTTCCAGCATATCAATATCGTATACTTCCACACCTTTGACAGTCATACCGATCAGCTTGGGATTTACGTCAAAAATTCCGACGATCTTGAAGCCGTTACTGTCAAAATCCTGGTTATTGGCCAGTGCCTGGCCGAGATTTCCGGCACCTATGATGATAATCGGGTTGGTCCTGTCCAGACCCAGGATCTTACCCATCTCATTATACAGGTACTCCACATTGTAGCCATATCCCTGCTGTCCGAATCCGCCGAAATTATTGAGATCCTGACGGATCTGGGAGGCAGTGACATTCATCCTGCGGCTCAGCTCTTTGGATGATATGCGAACGACATCATTCTTCAGCAGGTCACCCAGATATCGGTAATACCTGGGAAGTCTTTTGATCACTGCCTGAGATATTGGCTTCTCGCCCGTGGTCTTATCATCAGATGCTTTTTCTGACATCGTATACTCCTCTATAGCAAAAAGGGGAAAGCCTCTTTTGTTATTATTGTAACAAAATGATTATAATCAAAATAGGCTCTCATGTCAAATGAGATTGACCTCTTTTTATGCCTTTATTTACATCTTTTTTAACATATGTTAAAATACACCTCGAAATCGTACCTGCAATAGGAGGTTCATATGATCATGTCCTGTCAGAAGGTCTCAAAGGCCTTCGGTGGAAAAGACGTATTAAAATGCATAGACTTTATTATAAATGAGGGTGAGAAAGCGGCCCTGATCGGCATCAACGGCGCAGGCAAATCTACGCTTTTTAAAGTAATAACCGGTGAGTATGAAGCGGACAGCGGCCAGGTGATTTTTGCCAAAGGAACTTCCATCGGCTATCTTTCCCAGGTCATTGATGTGACCAGCAGGCGTACCCTTTATGAGGAAATGCTGGACGCGATGAAGGAAATCATAGAAATGGAGGAAGGAATCCGGACGCTGGAAAAAGAAATCAGCCGCCATACAGGCAGTCAGCTTGACGATCTCATGGCCCGCTACAGCGCCCTGACAGAACGATTTGAAAAGGCGGAGGGCTATGCCTGGAGAAGTCAGATTACAGGCGTCCTCAAAGGGCTGGGATTCAGCGAATCCGATTTTGACAGTCCCATCCACACCCTCTCGGGCGGTCAGAAAACCAGAGCTGCCCTGGGCAGGATCCTGCTAAGGAAGCCGGACCTGATTCTTCTGGATGAGCCTACCAACCATCTGGACATGGAAAGCATCCGCTGGCTTGAAAATTTCCTTTCCGGATACCGGAGTGCTGTCCTGATCGTGTCCCATGACCGTTATTTTCTGGACAAAATCGTAACAAAGGTCATAGAGATCGAGCGGGGAGAAAGTATCGTCTTTCCCGGAAACTACACTGTATTTGCAGAGAAGAAGAAGGCTTTCCGGGACGCTCAGATGAAACAGTATGTCAATCAGCAGGCGGCCATCCATCATCAGGAGGAAGTCATTACAAAGCTCCGGTCTTTCAACCGGGAAAAGTCAATCCGGCGGGCTGAAAGCCGGGAAAAGATGCTGGAGAAGCTGGAGATGGTGGAGAAGCCGGTGGAGCTTAACAGCAAGATGCGGATCACACTCACACCCGAGATCAGCAGCGGTAACGATGTACTCACCATAGAAGGACTCAGCAAATCCTTCGGCAGCAAGCATCTCTTCAGCAATCTCAACCTTAAGATTTTTGCAGGAGAGAAAATCGGACTGCTTGGCGCCAACGGTACAGGCAAGACTACTCTTCTGAAGCTGATCAACCGGCACCTCCGCCCTGACAGCGGCAGAATCCGCTACGGATCCCGTCTGGTCATCGGTTACTATGATCAGGAGCAGCATGTCTTAAATGATGAGAATACTATCTTTGATGAGATCTCCGACGCCTATCCGAAGCTGACACAGACCCGGATTCGGAACGTACTGGCTGCCTTTCTCTTTACCGGGGATGATGTATTCCAGAAGATCGGTACCCTGTCGGGCGGTGAGAAAGGCCGGGTTTCCCTTGCAAAGCTCATGCTTTCCAACGCCAATTTCATCATCCTGGACGAGCCCACCAACCATCTGGATATCCCCTCCCGGGAAATTCTGGAGGATGCCATCAACAACTATGAGGGAACCGTACTCTATGTCTCCCATGACCGTTATTTTATCAACAGGACTGCCACAAGGATCCTGGATCTGGCACCTGAAGGTATTGTCAATTATAAGGGTAATTATAATTATTATCTGGAACAGAAAGCTGCCGGAAATATAGAAGCTGACAGCGACAGTGTTGTGGCTGTGGCCCCGGAAGAAAAAAGCAGCAGCGGGTCTTCAAAGGAAGACTGGCAAAATGCCCGCCGTCAGGCAGCCAGAAAAAGAAAACTGGAAAATGATCTGAAGAAAACAGAAAAAGAAATTGCCCGCCTGGAAGATGACAATGATGAAATTCAGAGAAAGCTGCAGGATCCCGAGGTCTGTTCAGACCCCGAACAGGTCCTCTCTCTTTCAACCCTCTATGAAAAGAATGAAGAAGAACTGTTGAAATACTATGAAAAATGGGAATCCCTCTCAGAGTCCTGAGAGGGATTCTTTTTGTATCTTATTAATCCTGTCACTTAAAAACCGTCTGTCACTGTTCTTCCTGTCCGGAATCTTCCGGTTCTTTATTGACCGAAACTTTCTGTCCGATCTTACTCTCCGTCCCGGCCAGCAGTCTTGAAATATTTGACCGGTGACGGTAAATGCTGAAAATGGGGAACAGGGCTACCATGAGTACGAGCTGCCAGTGGGGATGGAGAATTGCCATCTCTATGACAAGGCACACGGAATAAAGCATGGAGCCGAGGGAAACATACCTTGTCAGGGCGACGACAACGATAAAGATTGCCAGACACATCAGGCCCATCCTCCAGTCAAAAGCCAGCATGATCGCACCTGTGGAGGCAGCTCCCTTTCCGCCTTTGAACTTGAGATTAAAAGGATAATTGTGACCGATTACCACGGCAAAACCGGTAACCAGCTGAATCAGTTCTCCGTGTACACCCGGAAGATGCGGCGAGAGAAAAAGCTTGACCAGCATGACGGGAATAAAGCCTTTAAGGGCGTCTCCCAGAAAAGTCAGCAGAGCATATTGCCATCCCAGAGTTCTCAGCACATTTGTGGAACCCGGATTGCCGCTCCCGTATTCTCTGATGTCCACACCTTTGAGAATCTTTCCTACATAGTATCCGCATTCGATACATCCAAGAAAGTACCCGATGACAATAACGAGAAGATAATACTTTAACATTTATTTCTCCTTTCTCTCCCGATAGATAAACTTGATGGGAGTGCCGCGGAACCCGAAAGTATTCCGTATCTGGTTCTCTATATATCTGGTATAAGAAAAATGTGTTAATTCTATGTTATTTACAAACATAACAAAGGTTGGCGGCTTGACAGATGCCTGTGTAATGTAATAAATACGCAGGCGCTTGCCCTTATCGGAGGGAGGCTGTTTCATGGCCTTGGCCTCCGTCAGGATCTCGTTGAGAACGCCTGTCTGGACACGGAGAGAACAATTGTCGATCACCGCGTCGATCACATCAAAGAGCTTAGGCAGCCTCTGTCCTGTTTTGGCCGACAGAAAGATCAGCTCCGCGTAAGGCATGTAGGAAAGTCTCTGCCAGATCTTGTTGGAAAATTCCTTCATGGTGGAATTATCCTTCTCGATCAGATCCCATTTATTGACGGCGATGATCACGCCCTTACCCCTTTCATGGGCAATACCGGCAATCTTGGCGTCCTGTTCGGTCACTCCCTCTGCCGCGTCAATAACTACGACCGCCACATCACATCGCTCGACAGCCGTAACTGTCCGTATGACACTGTAGCGCTCCAGTTCTTCCTTCACCTTGCTTTTTCGTCTCAGGCCGGCCGTATCGATAAATACATACTCCCTGTCGCCACGTTTTACTGCCGTGTCAATAGCATCCCTGGTAGTTCCGGCTATGGGTGACACGATCACTCTCTCCTCGCCCAGGAGGCGATTGATGATCGAGGACTTTCCGGCATTGGGCCTGCCGATCACCGCGATCTTGGGACGGTCGTCCTCCTCCTCTTCCAGGTCGGCGGGATCAAACTGAGCCACTACCTGATCCAGCATGTCTCCCAGACCCAGCTTCCCGGCAGCCGAAATGGGAATGGGATCACCCAGTCCCAGATTATAAAACTCATAGACATCCGGCATGTACTTATCATATGAATCTACTTTATTTACCACAAGAAGTACCGGCCGGTTGGCTCTTCTGAGCATGTCGGCAACCTTTGAATCCGCATCTGTCAGTCCCTGACGGACATCTGTCAGGAAAAGAATCACATCCGCTGTCATGATGGCGGTTTCCGCCTGCTCACGCATCCTGGAAAGGATCAGATCTTTGGACTCCGGCTCTATGCCGCCTGTATCCACCAGAGTAAACTGGTAATTAAGCCAGGTCACTTCCGCATATATTCTGTCTCTGGTTACCCCGGGCGTGTCCTCCACGATGGAGATTCTGCTGCCTGCCAGGGCATTAAACAGGGTTGACTTTCCCACATTGGGCCTTCCAACCACTGCTACTACTGGTTTACTCATATATTCCTCCGTTTATTCCGGCAAGCTTATAAACAAAGTCCTGTCCCTCTGATTTTATAATAGCTGCGTCAACTTGTAAAGCTTGTGATATGTCTTTAAGCCTCACATCATCCAGAAGCACATCTTCTCCTGACCGGAGTACATTTGCCGGCAGGAAAAGCGTCTGTCCCAGCTCTTTTCCCTCAAGCTGTCTGATGATATCCCGGCCTGTCAGGAGACCGGAGACTGTTATGCGCTCTCCGAAAAATTCATTCCTGATACAGTGCACATGAATCTTAAGTCCCGGGAAACGTTCTTCCAGGTCAGCCGCCAGCCTTCTGATCGTCGGGTAAGCCAGTACGGCCGTGGCAACAGTCACTGTGCGCAGCGAAAAAGCCGTCCCTTCCGGAAGTTCCAGAAGAGCCTCTTCCACTTCGTTCAGGAAGAGCCGCATCATACCTACCCCGTTTTCCAGCTGTCCGTATCCTTCGTAGGACTCTTCCGGCGGGAACGGCTTCCCTGCCATAATATACCACTCATCACTGGCATGGACAAAGAAGGATCCCTTTGTTTTCCGGAAATGATCCTGCCAGCCGTGAATGCAGGCCAGCACCTTGCAAGCCTGCTCCGCGTCAAAAGGCTTTAAGGGTGTCAGATGGTCCCTGAATCTTGTAAGTCCCACCGGCACCACCGACAGACTTTTGAGCCAGGGAAGAAATTCTCCCAGGTCGCGGATGGTCCGGGACAGTTCCTCTCCGTCATTTATGCCACGGCAGAGGACGATCTGGGCATTCATCTCGATGCGGGCCTCATAAAACTGCCGGATCCTCTTAAGAATATTCCCCGCAAAGCGGTTGTTGAGCATACGGCAGCGGAGATCCGGATTAGTGGTATGTACGGAAATATTGATTGGCGACAGCCTGTATCTGATCAGCCTTTCCACATCACTGTCCGACATATTTGTCAGGGTGATATAGTTTCCCTGCAGGAAAGAAAGCCTGGAATCATCATCTTTGAAATACAGAGTTTCCCGCATTCCCGGAGGCATCTGGTCAATAAAGCAGAAAATGCATTTATTGCTGCAGGAATGATACTGGTCCATCAGAGAACTTTCAAATGTCAGTCCCAGATCCTCATCTTCTTCCTTCTCTATTTCCAGCATACAGCTCTGGCCGTCCTTTGTGCAGATCTCTACTTCCAGATATTCTTCTTCTATATAGTATTGATAGTCAAACAGGTCCTCGATCTGATGACCGTTAACGGACACCACCATATCACCCGGTTCAAGACCCAGTTCCATGGCGATGCTGTCAGGGGCAACATCGGTGATCCTGTGCATATTGGTCTTTTTCATCGGATTCTCCGTCACAGCATGACAAAACAGCCCATATTTCCCCGCTTTCCATGGCTGGCACGGTGGGAGAAAAGCAGATCTTTGTTACAGGATGTACACAGGTCGGTAATGTCAAGATTCTCCCTGCGGATTCCTGCTCCAAGCAGGATGATCTCATTGGCCTTCCACAAATCCAGCCGGTATTTCCCGGGAATTCCGGGCTTTAAGATTTCCCCTGCTTCTTCCGGCGCAAATGTTTCTTCAAACACCTCTGCCACTTCTCTGCCGACTTCATAACAGTCCGCGCAGATGGAAGGGCCGATCACCGCAATAACATCTTCAGGATTGCTGCCGTAACGGTCCTCCATAAAAGTCACAAACTTTGCTCCGATACGCGCCGCTGTTCCGCGCCAGCCCGAATGAGCCATGCCGGTCACACCCTTTATGGGATCGTAAAAAATCAGAGGCACACAATCTGCATATCCTGTTAACAGCGGAACACCTGGTTCATCCGTGATCAGAGCATCAATGTTCTCCTCCGTGGGACGCAGGAACCCGTCTCCTTTGTCTTTGATTCCTGCCACGCGGATTCTGGTATCGTGAACCTGAGAAGACATCACCAGGTCTTCCGGATCAAAACCGATGGCCCGGCCTATGCGGCGGAAGTTCTCTCTTACACAGGCTTCATCATCTCCCCGCTTAAAAGAAAGGTTCATGGAAGAAAAATATCCTTTGCTGACCCCGCCGATCCGGGTGGAAAAGCCATGGGTCAGCCCGGCAGCATCCAGTTTGGGGAAGGTCAGGTAGACCACTCCCTCCTTCTCATGAAATACAGTTGAATGATTGTCATTTGCATAAATTACTTCCATATCAATCCCTGCTTCTGCAAATTCTATAATAGTTCCTGATATTCAAAAGCATTCCTGATCCACCGGCACTTCA
>CACZQE010000108.1 GCA_902783205.1 uncultured Lachnospiraceae bacterium
GAAACGCAGCGGGACTCTGATATTATGCCTGCCTGCCGCTTTGCGAAACTCTGCGGTATTCTATTTCTGCCCTGAGGCCTCTTCGATCAGGCCAGTGATCGTGCCGATCGCATCAGCAACCTGGCTCTTCTCCATCGCTTCAATGTATTGGTCACGGTTGTTATACAGTTTCATAAGCGTATCGTAGAGTGTCTGATCCGTGACCTTTTCTTCTTCGAGCATGATGGAAAAACCTTGCTTGGAGAAGGACTTTGCGTTCAATATCTGGTCGCCGCGACTGGCTGCAGCAGATAGAGGGATCAACAGAGACGGCTTGCGAAGGGCAAGCAGCTCACAGATGGCATTGGCACCGGCGCGGGAGATCACCACATCACAAAGGGCAAACAGATCCGGGAGTTCCTCACGGATGTACTCGTACTGGACATATCCTTCTGTGCCTTCCAGCGCCGGATCCAGATTTCCCTTTCCGCAAAGATGGATCACGTTGAAGGTTTCAAGCAGGCGGGGGAGTATAGCACGTACGGCAGTATTGACAGCTACAGAACCAAGGCTTCCTCCGATGATAAGAAGGACCGGGCGTTTGCCGGAGAAACCGCAGAAACGCATTCCTGCATCTGCATCGCCATTAAGCAGCTCCTGCCTGATCGGTGAGCCGGACAGGACTGCCTTGCCTTCCGGCAGAAGCTTTACGGTTTCCGGGAAGTTGCAGCAGACTTTACTGGCCGCAGGAAAAGCGAGTTTGTTGGCAAGCCCCGGGGTCATATCCGATTCATGAATGATAACGGGAATGTGGAGGGAAGCAGCGGCTCTCACGACCGGCACGCTCACAAAACCGCCTTTAGAGAAGACAACATCGGGCTTCATTTTCTTAAGCAGCTTCTTGGCCTGGAAGAGTCCGGCGATCACCCGGAACGGGTCAGTGAAATTCTTCAGGTCAAAGTAGCGGCGCAGCTTTCCCGAAGAGATACCATAATAGGGTAATCCTTCCGCTTCGATCAGCTGTTTTTCAATCCCGTTTTTTGAGCCGATATAACTGATCTCATAGCCCTTTTCTTTCAGGCTCGGCAGCAGCGCGATATTAGGGGTCACATGTCCGGCAGTGCCTCCGCCGGTCAGAACGATCTTCTTCATCATCTGATTGCTCCTTAATGCTGTCCATTCCCAGGACAGCGCTTTTCTATAAGATTGACAAGAGCGCCTGTCAGGGCCTGCTCTATCAATTTTCAGAATAACAATCCGACTGACAGATGTCAACCTGGCGGAAGCGATTAACATCCTGGGCCGCGGGTTGCACTCGGAGAAAGGCCAGATGCAGGGAGGAGGGCTGATGAGGGTCATGCATGGCGGCAGGGCAGTGCATTGAACAGTCCCCCATTTTCTTAGCGTGTCAGAACCGGGAACGCGCTGCTCATTCGCCTGGAAAAAGTATCATAGCATAGTCGAAAGAAATGATGTATAATAGAACAGATTATGTGCTCACGAGACTCTTCAGAAGAGACAGAAAGGGCGGGAGACCAATGAAACTGACATTCCTTGGCGCAACACACGAAGTGACCGGAAGCTGCTATTACCTGGAAGCCTGCGGGAAAAGGATCCTGATAGACTGCGGGATGGAGCAGGGGAAGGACTGGTTCCTCAATCAGCCGATCCCGGTCGCTCCCGGGCAGATCGATATGATCCTGCTTACTCACGCCCACATCGACCATTCCGGGAAGCTGCCGCTCCTGACGAAGAACGGCTTCTGCGGGCAGATCTTCTCTACGGAAGGGACCAAGGAGCTGTGCTCCATTATGCTGATGGACAGCGCGCACATTCAGGAGTCCGATGCCGAGTGGAAGAACCGCAAGGCAGAGCGGGCAGGCAAGCCCATGGTGGAGCCGATGTATACGTCCGAGGACGCCCAGGCCGCCATGAAGTGCTTTGTCGCAGTGCCGTATAATGAAGAGAAATATATCGACGACGGGATCCGCATCCGTTTCCTGGATGCGGGCCACCTGCTGGGATCCGCCTCTATCGAGATCTGGATCCGGGAAAATGAGATTGAA